>CALPLN020000026.1 GCA_943324415.2 Sediminibacterium ginsengisoli
AGGTCAGCGGTTCGAACCCGCTATTCTCCACAAGCCAGTCTAGGTAATAGGCTGGCTTTTTTTTGCCTGCGCTAAATCAAGTAGACTCTTGACCATTGTCATTTACATTCATAGATGCTCGTTTTAACTTTGATGTTCATTCTTTAAATAAAAATGTACAATCATGAAACAAGTAAAATTAGGAATCATTGCCTGCATTGCTTTTGTAGGACTTAGTAGTAATATCTATGCTCAGGAAACACTTCCTCCGGTTACGGTGACGAGCTTAAATTATAAATATTTAAAATCCGTTGCTGATCCAAATGCAGCACAAAAAGTAAATTTATTAGAAAGAAAAGCAGCTACCTACAATGTTAAGGAGTCCGAGTTTTATGACGATGAATTTGAACAATATTATGTTTCTTTTTATTTACCTAAAGGTCAAGTATTAGCAACCTATGACAAAGAGGGTAAAATTCTAAGAACTGCTGAGCGTTTTAGCAATGTAGTTTTACCTACCAGCGTTAGAACTTCTGTAATGGATACGTATCCAGACTGGACCATTGCAAAAGATGTCTATTTGGTGAATTACCATGCTGGGTCGAATCATATTAACAAGGTCTATAAATTAGTACTTGAAAACGGGGATAAGCGCAAACGCGTGAAGACAGATGAAAAGGGTAATTTCATAGATTAATTCGATATTGTATAAAGGGAAAAAGCCAGTCTAAACACAGACTGGCTTTTTTATGCCGTTTAACAAATAAGATGAGGTTGATGGATGATCAGTTCTTACTTTTGCAGTTCTATGATGCGATTAATAAAAAAGGGCGCAAGATCATTATGCATCTTGCTTATTGTACTAATTCATAAGGCCTCGTTTGGTCAAACGCTACCATTGAAGTTGATTGTGGTGGATGCTAAAAGGCAGCCCATTGCTTTTGCCAATATCGGTATCCAGATGATTGACAGTGTCATGCAAAAAAATATAGTTGCAGATAGTAATGGACACGCTACCATTGTGCTTCCTTCTGGGAAATTGTATCAGTTAAAAACGAGTGCCATTGGATACCAATCGGACAATAGGACAATCAAATTGGATAAATTAAGTACAGTCAAAATTGAATTGAAGGAGACCAATGGCCAACTTAAAGAAGTAGTGGTCACATCTACTAAGCCGTTGATTAGACAAGAAGATGATAAATCTGTGGTAGATCCTGAGCCATTGGCGGCAACATCTACCAATGCCTATGAGACTATGGAAAAAATACCTGGTATTTTTATAGATCAGGATGGCAATATTTATTTAAATGGATTGTCTCCTGCAGGAGTACAAATTAATGGAAGAGAATTGAGAATGAGTGCATCAGATATGGCGACCTTATTGAAAAGTCTGCCGCCAACTTCGATCCAAAAAATTGAATTGGTAAGAACACCTTCTGCAAAGTATGATGCATCAGGCGGCGGCGGGGTGGTCAATATTATTTTGAAAAAAGGGGTAAAAATTGGATTGAATGGTTCAGTGAACACTGGCATGAATCAGGGGGTATATGGCAATCAGTTTATTGGACTTAATTTGAATAATACAACAGACAAGTACAATAGTTACCTCAATACACAATACAACCAGAACGATGGGTACAATATTGTAAATACGGATAGGTTCCTATCCACGGATACGGTGTTAAAACAAACTGCAAGAACATTGAGCCCAAACCAATCGGCATATATCGGTTTTGGTTTAGGAAGAAGCTGGTCGGACCGTTTTGAATTAAATTATGATGCGAGGTTAAGTGGTCAAACATTTGTCAATACGACGAATAACGAGTCGATGCTGCAGAAAATAGCTACGAAACAAAATTTGAGCGCCATTGCATCATTGGTCAACAACGATGGGTCCAATTTCAATATCAACCAATCAGTACGATCAAAACTTAAATTAGATTCTACTGGTGGAGAATGGACCATCGACTTTTCGCACAATATCATTCGATCAACAACAGATCAATTTTATGAAAACACCTTACTATCAGGTGGATTGGCTTCGAAAGGGGCAGGTGATTTTTTAAACAATAGAGATTTTTATACCTATCAAACGGATTATAAGAAGAAGCATTTTGGACTTACCATTGAAGCTGGATTAAAGTCAAGTTTGTTGACCTTTAAAAATGATGCAAATTATCAAAAGGACTTCAACGGTATTGCAGTTAAAGATATTTTCAGAACTAGTGCCTATTCCTTTAAAGAGCAAATCAATGCAGTCTATCTTCAGGGTTCTAAAACATGGGGAGCAGTGATTTTGAAAGTAGGAACTAGGGTGGAGCAAACAATCATGGAAGGCAAGCAACGCATCCCTTCTGATACTTCTTTTTCTTTGAATAGAACGGATGCATTCCCTTATGTATTTTTAAGTAGAAAATTATTTAAGATTTCTGGTTATGAGATGCGGGGTTATTTGGTCTATCGAAAGACCATTAGCAGACCCAGCTATGAATTCCTAAATCCCTTTCCTAAATACATTGATCCGTTTTTATATGAATCGGGTAATCCAAGTTTAAAGCCTCAGTTTACTTCTAACTATGAGGCCAATATTAGCGTAGATGACAAACCAATTTTCGCTTTCGGTATCAATGAAACTAAAGATATTTTCACGAATGTGGTGTATCAATCTCCCACGAATAAACAAGTCGCTTATCGCACCTATGACAATTTAGGTAAAAGCAAAGAAACTTATTTTAGAGGGATAGCAGTGATACCTCCAGGTAAGGCATTTTTTGCTGTGGTGGGTGCGCAATACAACCACAATGTATACAATGGATTATATGAACAAAAGCCAATTGTATTTGATAAAGCAACATGGACATTCTTTACATTTCAATCCCTGAAATTAGGAAAGCTATCCACTTTTACAATCAATGGATTCTGGAGAACCAATGGGCAGCAACAATTTTACGAGTTGGATAATTTTGGGCAATTGAATAGTTCCATAAATCGTCTTTTTTTAAATAAAAAATTGACTGTGACTATTTCCATGAATGATATCTTCTTTACCAATAAGAATACGTTCACATTAAGACAGGGAAGTATCTATGCCGTTGGATTAAGGGAGAGTGATTCAAGAAGATTTGGTATCAATATCCGTTACAACTTTGGGGTGAAGCCCAAGGAACAAAAGATGGATATGTTAGATACGGATGTTAAAGTGAATTAAGTTTATTTCATGGAAGCCTCAATCAATGCATAAACGCTCATAGAGCCCATTAGTGCCACCACAATCCATCCAGCAGCTTCGATCCACAATGGATACTTGTATTGCTTTAAAATTGGTATCCTTCTGCTTGCAATTAACATGATTCCTAATGCAAAGGGTAGGATAAATCCATTGATTAATCCAGCATAAAGTAACAATTCTTTTGGCTTGCCAATCCATATAAATAAGCAAGTAGAAATTAAAATAAATCCACTAATTGCAAATCGCTCATGTTTCAAAAATGAAATATCCAGATTTTTTATAAAAGAGTAGGAGGTATAGGATGCTCCAATCACAGATGAAATTGCGGCACTCCACAACACAATACCAAATACAAACAAGCCCCATCTGCCACCGGCAGTTTCAAATACCGTTGCAGCAGGATTGTTTTTATCTAGATGGACTCCCTGAGACACTACACCCACCACCGCTAAGAATAAAATAAAGCGCATAAAGGATGAAATAAGGATGCCTCTGCTTGCACTTTTTGTCACAAATGGAATATGTTCAGGGCCAACCATGCCAGCGTCCACTAACCTATGTGCCCCGGAGAACGTAATGTAACCGCCTACTGTGCCACCAACAATGGTCACGATAGCAAGCAATGAAATCTGCTCTGGAACAAAACTATGATGCACTGCAGAAAGGATGGGAGGATGAGCAGCATAAACAATCAATAAGGTTAAACTTATCTTTACAATTCCTAAAATCTTTGTTAACCGATCTAACATTTTTCCAATTTCATCTATCCAAAATATCAGTATCGCAATGATGCCACTTAACATCGCTCCTTTTGCAAAACTGATGCCTGTTAATAAATTCAGGGCGAGTCCACATCCAGCGATATTGCCAATATTAAATGCAAATCCACCCAATATCACCGAAAAGGACAAGACATGTCCAAGGCCAGGTAGCAATTGATTGGCAATTTCTTGCGCACGCATACCACTCAATGTGATGGCTCTCCAAATATTAATTTGTGCACCAAAATCAAGTAGGATAGATATTAAAATGACAAATCCAAAACTAGTCAGAAGTTGTTCTGTATAAAAAGAAGTTTGTGTTAAAAATCCTGGTCCAATGGATGAGTTTGCCATTAAAAATGCTGCGCCTAAACTAATCCCCGTCAAAGAGGGTAGCTTGGCTTTTGCCTTAGGGATATTTGATTTCAATCTGGTATTGTTGTAATGTGTTGAATAAGTGTTTTGCGATGGCAACCGCTTCGGGATGATCCCCATGAATACAAATTGTTTCTGCCTCCACCGCGATCATGGTTCCGTCATCTGTTTTAATTTCCTGGTCCAAAACCATTGTCAAGACTTGTTTTGCGGATGCATTGGGATCAATGATTAGTGCATGGTCCAAATGTCTTGGGGTGAGTTGGCCGTTGGGTTGATAAGTTCTATCTGCAAAAGCCTCTGAAATACATTTTACACCAATTGCTTTTGCTTCTTTAATGGAATGACTTCCACTCAATCCATAGAGTAGGATTGAAGGATCAATGGCTTGTAAGGTTTGTGCTACAATTTTACTAGCCAAGGGATCTTTCGCACAATCATTGTACAATGCACCATGAAGTTTTACATGATGAATGGTACAACCCATCTGGTCGGTTATTTTTTCAAATAGACTGAGTTGATCACTAATCAATTCTGCTAATTCGATTAAGGAAATGGATTGCGATAGTCTACCAAAGTTTTCTCTGTCTAAATAACTAGGATGTGCCCCAATTGCTACATTGTTTTCCAATGCAAGTTCAATGGTTCTTTTGATGGTATCTTCGTCGCCTGCATGAAAACCACAGGCAATATTGGCACTACTAATAAAAGGCATCAATGCAGCGTCATTTTGCATACCTTCTCCCATATCACAGTTGAGATCAATGCTTAAACCAAGACTGCTTTGCTCGATAGAGTTGATGTGCTGTTTGAACATTCGTTATGCTTAACTTAAAATGACTATGGTTATTTAATTGTGCAAGCCTTGGTAAATCTACCAAAATTATTTGACCCAAATTGGCATATCCTCCAATAGTTTGATGATCTGCCATCAAGACAATGATCTTACCATTTGGAAGCAATTGCATCGTACCTCTGGTTACAGCACTTGACAGATACTGTTTTGGTTCGGATAAATGGATAGAGGGTCCTTCCAATAAGAAACCCATTCGATTGGATTTTGCATCAATTGAAAAATCTGCTTGCATCAATTGGCGAATCGATGCAGGGTCTACATCATTCCATGCTGGTCCTGGAATAAACCTTATTTCATGTTCATTAAATAGGCTTGTTTGAACTTGTTGAATAAGATGATCCTTAAATGGATTGAATGAAATAGCAACAACAGGATCTGAAGTAATTGTAAAATGATCCTCCTTATTTAAAGTGGTTTGAAAACTACAATAACTGTTTAACCAGGCTTTACTAGAATCGAGCTTGCCTTTGAATGCAATATAGGCGGTCCGTCCCTCTAAAGGTTGTAAGCATCTTAGTTGATCTTGTGGATGTACTAAGATGGGCGTATTCAGTGCAACACTTTTTTCATTGATCACCGGTACAAAATTGGCGCCACTAATACAGATCCACATTGTTTGTTCAAATTCAAAAATACTTGCAGGGAAATGCAATTCAAAAACAGGGTTGTTTAAGTCATTGTCTAAAATTGCATTGGCCAATTGAGCAGATAAATAATCCATTGGCCCACTAGGTTGGATTCCTAGATGCTGATAGCCATATCTTCCAAGATCTTCGATACGATCAGACAGTCCTTTTTTGATCAGTTTAATCGACATCTTCGTGGGCATTTAATTGATGAAATAATTCCAAGTGAATGGGATTAAATTTTACTTGATCTCCTGCTTTAAAAAGGGTAAGGGTTGCGCTATGGGGTTCAAATATTTTTAGTGGTGTGCGACCAATGATTTGCCAGCCACCTGGAGAGGTCATCGGGTAAATGCCAGTTTGTTTTCCTGCAATACCTACACTACCTGCAAGGACTTTTGCCCTTGGTGAAGGATGTCTTGGTAATTGTATTGCTTTAGGCACATCCCCCATATAGGCAAAGCCAGGTAAAAATCCGAGACAGTAAACGGTATACACTTTTTCACTATGTAGTTGTATCAATGCTTCTATACTGCAATTGGACGCTTTGGCGGCATCTTGTAAATCAATACCCAAGCAAGGATCATAACAAACAGGTATTTCTATTAATCTTATTGTAGCCTTGGAGGGTTGCATACTTGCTGATACTGCGATATATTTTTCAAGAAGCTGACTGGCAAATAAATAGGGATTGGCATCAAAAATAAGGATATCATAGACCAATGTTAATGTATCATAAGCGAGTATCATATCCTTTACCCCTTTTATTGTTTCATTCTCTATAAATGCATTGAATGCTAGTAATTGCTGATCAATGCCATCTCTCCCTCCAGTTGTTATCTTAAATACAATGGCATGGTCTCCAAGTAATTGTATTTGAAATAAAGGTCGTTGGTTTTGCATACCTAAACTTACCATTTTTTAAGTCATTTCATTGTATATTTATTCGTAATAAATGCTTGTATATGAAATCTTTTTTCTTCACTTTGTCCTTCTTGCTTCTCATAGTACTTAAAGGACATAGTCAGTTCACCCAAACAGTCACATCTGCCGATGGACAGTTTTTATTCAAGCAAATTGAACAGCCTTTATTAGCAGCCAATTCAACTAAGTATGTGATTGACACGATTTACGTAAATGCGCAAAATCAATTTCAAAAAATAGAAGGGTTTGGTTATACTTTAACCGGAGGAAGTGCTGCATTGTTATATCAGTTACCTGATCAAAAGAGACTGGCTATTTTAAAAGAAATTTTCGGCAGCGGCCCCAATGATTTAAAAGTAAATTATTTAAGAATTAGCATGGGTGCTTCAGATTTAGATGCTTCGGTATTTAGTTATGATGATCTTTCTGCAGGAGAAGTAGATCCAGATTTGAATAAAATGTCCATCGCAAAAGATCAACAATATTTAATCCCGATTTTAAAAGAAATTCAAACCTTTCAGCCGCATTTAAAACTTATGGCGACACCATGGAGTCCTCCAGTTTGGATGAAGGACAATGGACAATCAAAGGGGGGACATCTGTTGGCTAAATATTATGACACCTATGCAAAATATTTTGTGAAGTACATTCAACTCATGCGTGCAGAAGGACTCGCTATCCATGCAGTCACTATTCAGAACGAACCAGAACATGGTGGTAACAATCCAAGTATGTTGATGACTGCTGCAGAGCAAACATTATTTATAAAAAATCATTTAGGACCCATATTTAAAAAACAGGGAATCAATACTGAAATAGTCATTTGGGATCACAACGCAGACAATCCAAATTATCCAATTCAAATTCTGAATGATACCGTCGCGAAATCGTATATCAGTGCGGCTGCTTTTCATTTATACTTAGGGCATGAATCTGCTTTGTCTAAAGTGCATCAAGCACATCCTGATAAAAAAATATATTTCACAGAACAATGGACTGGTGCCAAGGGCAGCTTTGCTGGAGATTTTTTATGGCATATGGAACATATCGTGATTGGGACCATGGCCAATTGGAGTAGCGTGGTGTTGGAATGGAATTTGGCAAATGATCCGAATTTTGGGCCACATACGCCAGGTGGTTGTACCGAATGTTTAGGCGCAATGACGATTTCTGGATCAGAGATAAAACGAAATGTAAGTTATTATATCATTGGGCAAGTAGCCCCGTTTATTCCCCCAGGTTCTACTCGTATTGAAACTAAATCTAGGAATGCTCAAATACAGACAATTGGTTTTACAACACCAGAAGGTAAGCGGGTATTACTTGCTTTAAATACAGCAAAGGAATCTGTAATATCAATTGATTTTGAGCAGAAAAAATATAACTTTACGCTACCAGAAAAATCAGTGTCAACGCTAGTTTGGTAAGTGTAAAATGAAATAACAAAATGTAATCTATGAAAAAGGGAAGCTTAATGATTGTAGGATTAATGGTCGCATTTTTTGGCTTTAGTCAGGCGACTAAGGACGCTAAAATGCATCAGTTTGTAAATACATTGATGTCTAAAATGACCTTGGAGGAGAAGCTTGGTCAATTGAACTTGCCGGCTTCGAGTGATTTTGTGACTGGTGCAGTGAGTAGCTCTGATATCGCGGATAAAGTGAAGGCAGGTAAAGTAGGAGGTGTTTTTAATATTCGTTCTGTCACAAAGATTAAAGAATTACAGCAATTTGCTGTTAACAATACAAGATTGCATATTCCATTGTTGTTTGGGATGGATGTGATTCACGGTTATAAAACTATTTTTCCTATTCCATTAGGGATGTCCGCAACCTGGGATATGGAATTGGTTGAACGTTCTGCAAGAATTGCAGCGAGCGAAGCGAGTGCAGATGGCATTCAATGGACTTTTTCTCCTATGGTTGATTTAACAAGAGACCCAAGATGGGGTAGAGTTTCAGAAGGGAATGGAGAAGACGCTTTTTTGAGTAGTGCCATCGCTAAAGCGATGATTCAAGGCTACCAAGGAAATGATTTATCAGCACCCAATACCATTTTATCTTGTGTAAAGCATTATGCTTTGTATGGCGCAGCTGAGGGTGGAAGGGATTACAATACAACAGACATGAGTCGTGTGAGAATGTACAATGAATATTTTCCTCCCTATAAAGCTGCTGTGGATGCAGGTGTGGCATCTGTGATGGTTTCATTCAATGAAGTAGATGGTATTCCTGCATCTGGAAATAAATGGTTGGTGGATGATGTATTGAGAAAGCAATGGAAGTTCAACGGTTTTGTGGTATCTGATTACACAGGTATCCCAGAGATGATGAATCATGGAGTGGGTGATGAGCAAACAGTAAATGCTATGTCGATGAATGCAGGCGTGGATATGGATATGGTGGGTGAAGGCTTTTTGAATACCATGAAAAAATCCTTACAAGAAGGTAAAGTGACTATTGCACAAATCAATAAAGCATGTGAGCGTATTTTAATTTCAAAATATCAATTGGGTTTATTTGATGATCCATATCGTTATTGCAATGAACAAAGATCTGCAACAGAAGTATTTACAGCCTCTAACAGGGCAGAAGCAAGAAGAATTGCAGCACAAAGTTTTGTCTTATTAAAGAACAACAATGTGTTGCCAATTGCTGGGGGTAAAAAAATTGCGTTAGTGGGGCCGCTAGCCAATGCGAAAGAAAATATGACAGGTACATGGAGTGTAGGTGCAGACAATGCTAAGTCTATCTCTTTATTAAAAGGACTAACCGATGCAGTAGGCGCGAATGGCAAAGTAGTGTATGCGATGGGATCAAATTTAGAAGATGATGAAGAGATGCAGAAAAGACAAACCATGTTTGGAAAGGATATCGCGCGTGATAACAGATCTGCTGAAGCGATGATTCAAGAGGCATTGGCAGTGAGTGCAGATGCGGATGTAATTGTAGCTGCTTTGGGTGAAGGAGCAGAAAGTAGTGGTGAAAGTGCATCTAAATCCAATATTGATATTCCAGAAGCGCAAAAGCGTTTATTGAAAGCCTTAGTTGCTACAGGTAAACCAGTTGCATTAGTTTTATTCAATGGTCGTCCTTTAACATTGAATTGGGAAAATGAAAATGTGCCAGCTATTTTAGATGTTTGGTTCGCAGGTTCAGAAGCAGGGGATGCCATTGCAGATGCATTGTTGGGTAAAGTAAATCCTTCTGGTAAACTATCTATGAGTTTTCCTCAAAATGTGGGTCAGATACCTTTGTACTACAATCATAAAAACACAGGCCGTCCATTAACAGGAAAATGGTTTTCTAAATTCCAATCCAATTATATCGATGTGAGTAATGAGCCTTTGTATCCTTTTGGATATGGTTTAAGCTACAGCCAATTTGACTATGGTGACATTCAATTGTCTTCAAAGCAATTAAAAGGCAACCAAAAATTAATCCTAACAGTACCAGTAAAGAATACAGGAAAGTATGCTGGTAAAGAAGTGGTGCAATTATATATCAGAGACGAAGTAGGTTCTATTACTAGGCCAGTGAAGGAATTAAAAGGATTCAATAAAATTGAATTGGCAGCAGGAGAATCCAAACAAGTTAGTTTTGAGATTACACCAGAGCTATTAAAATTCTACAATACGGATTTGAAATTTGATTGGGAATCAGGTGACTTCCAAATCATGGTTGGACCCAATTCAAGAGATGTCAAAACAGTAAAAGTCAATTGGGTGAAATAGGTGGTAATAATTTCTTCGAAATTACCAACTACCATACAAACCCTCTTTGAGGGCTTTCTGGTATTTCTTTTCGTTGAAGGTATATAAGTAGGCCGCTTTATGTGCACCGCCTTTCTTAGTCTCTGTCAATCGATTTAAAATACCAAAGCTAAGTAACTTGCGTTGAAAATTTCGACGATCTAATTTTTGATTTAAAATGGTCTCATATAGCTTTTGTAAATCAGGCATCGTGAACTTTCTTGGTAATAAATTTTTACCAATAGGGAGGTAGGCGATTTGTGTCCTAAGTGTTTCCAATGCTTTCTGCACAATAGCTGCATGATCCATCATTAAGCTATTCAAGTAGTCAATATCCATCCATTGCCATTGTGCTTCCTGTTCAGTGGGTTGAATGCTTACTTCGTTAAAATCTACCAATGCGTAAAACCCAACAGTGATAAATCTTTGAATTAACCAATTGTCTTTTGGAATTTTCACACCAAAGTTTAAGTACCTTTTTTGATGAATGCTTGCGTCAGATCTATCTGGTGCGCCAAACACATGGAACTGTTGCAAAAAGATATCTTTTACACCAGTTCTTTCTTGCAATACTCTATAAGCAGCTTCTTCAATAGGTTCTGATTTCTTAATGAATCCTCCCGGAAGCGCCCACTTGTGGACGGTATCTACTTTTAACAATAAAATTTTCAACTGTTGTTCATGAAAACCAAAGATGACACAATCCACGGAAATGCCCGTTTGGTATTGTGTATCACCTTTTTCAAGTAATTGTTTTAACGAAGGGGGTAGTGCGATTTTCTTAGGCATAAACGACGAATCAACAATGATTTAATTAATTGTTTGTTCACTAATTTTTCCAGTAGTCTTATGCTTAAGAATCAATTTTTTTGCGCCATAATGGGTCATTTCTTCCTTCACTAAGTAATGTTCCGCATCGTAGTCTACTAAATGACTTTCTTTAGTCAATCCAGTTTTGCCTCTCCAAATATCTAACTGAACGGGTTCCCATAATTTTGTCTTAGCAGATTTATAAGCGGCATCTAAAATACAATTCACCACATAGCCATCATAGAATGTTTCTTTTGGCGCTTCTCCTTTTTCGATAGCGTTGAACATATCCATAAACATGTGGTTGTAACCTAATTCATTTAATTCATCTCCCACAGGGAATAACCAACCTCTATCGCTTTCTGCTTTTTCAGCAATGTAGTCACCACCTTTGCCGGTAGTGAACATCTCGAATCCTGTTCTTAAAAAGCTATTGATCCAAATGGTACCTTCTGTCCCCATCACTTCGTCTCTTAAATCCAATCCACCTCTAAAAGTCCAGCTCACTTCAAACTGACCAATGGCGCCATTTTCATATTTTACGAGTCCTATTGCATGGTCTTCTGCCTCAATTGGTTTGACTTGAGTATCCGCCCAACACATCACTTCGACAGGTTTGATATCCTTGCCAATATAACTTCTTGATATTTCTACACAATGACAGCCCAAATCTAAGATACAGCCACCACCAGCTTGGTTGATGTCCCAGAACCATTCACTATGCGGGCCAGGGTGTGTTTCACGAGACTTAGCCCATAATACACGTCCAATTGCACCTTCTTTGACACTTTGGTTTGCCTTAATAAATTTAGGGGTGTATACAAGATCTTCTAAGTATCCGTTAAATATGCCTGCTTCTTCAACAGCGATCAACATGCGCTTTGCTTCTGTACTATTTCGGCCAAGTGGCTTAGTAGTCATCACTGCTTTCTTATGTTTGCAACACATCATCACCGCTGCTTCATGCAAATTATTTGGTAAGGAGATACAAACGATGTCCACATCAGGATGTGCAATCGCTTCCTCCATTTCGGTGGTCCAATGGGCACAATTATAATCTTCGGCAAATTTTTTCGCAGATTCTTCGCGTCGCGCATAGATACTGACTACTTTGTCTTTACTTCTATAGCCTTGTAATGCATCAGCATAAAAACGGCCAATAAATCCAGCACCTAACATTGCGATTCTCATAAATAAAAAATAAAAAATGAAAAAATAGGATGTATAAAAAAGCCTACCCTAGGGGATAGGCTTCAAAGTAATTTAAAAATTAAGCAGCTGCAACTTCTTTTTTCTCCTTAAAGAACAAGATAAAAGCAATCAATACTGCACCCGCAATCGCGGCTGGAGTTAACCAGATACTTTGCCAGTTATGGCCCGTTGCATCTGCCAATTTATTTTGCTCCACCACAAAACCACTGTAGTTGGTTCCAATGAACATTCCTACACCGTATGTAGCAAAAGTGAATAATCCTTGTGCTGCGTTTTTAATATTTTCTCCAGCTTTCTTTTCTGTATACATATAACCTGTAACAAAGAAGAAGTCATAACAAATACCATGTAAAATAATACCTGCATACAACATCCAGCTTGCATCCATATTGCCGTATGCAAAACAAACATAACGTAACACCCAAGCTGCAATACCGAAAATCAACATATTCTTAACGCCAATTTTATTGAATAAGAATGGGATGGCTAAGATAAAAATCGCTTCAGACATTTGACCCATTGTCATTTTGCCTGCCACATTATCCAAGCCAACTTCGTTTAAGAAAGGATTGGCAAAACCGTAATAGAAAGACAAAGGAATACAAATAGCAATAGCAGAAATAAAGAAGACTAAGAAAGATTTATTCTTTAACAATACAAATGCATCTTTTCCTAAAATGGCACCCATAGAAGATGGCGTACCAGCTGCTTTTGGTGGTGTATTAGGCAATGCAAAACTCAATAGGCCTAACACTGCAGAAATACCTGCTGCTACAATAAAAGTTCCTTCGGTTTTTTCAATACCCAATTGGCTAATCACTAAACCAGCAGCGATCCAACCTAAAGTTCCAAAAACACGAATCCATGGGAATTGTTTTCCTGGATCCGTCATTTGAGCAAATGCTACACTATTACTTAATGCTATCGTTGGCATATACAATAAAGAATACACTAAAATCACCCAATAAAAACTTGCGCTATCTACTTTAGTTGCAAAAAACAATAAAGCAGCACCTACGATATGCAACACACCCATAATTTTTTGAGCAGCAAAAAAGCGATCAGCAATCATGCCCACAAAGAAAGGAGAAATGATGGTGGCAATCGCACCTGCACCATAAGCAGCACCAATAGCGACACCCGATGCGCCTAATTTTTCACCCATAAAAGTTCCCATTGTCACATACCATGCACCCCAGATATAGTACTGAAGAAACATCATGGCAGATAATAAAATGCTTGTTTTTAATTTCATAGTTTGTATTTTATTCGTTCGTTGTTTTTAAGCGATTTCAATATACAAACTAAATTGTAAAAAGGACACAATGAGTGTCAAAAAAATACCCTACTCAGGGTGATGAATAGGGTATGTTATCTCATTGTAACTTATTTATTAGGCGTCTAGAGCTTGTAGGATATCGTTTAGGATGTCTTCCTCATGTTCTAATCCCACAGAGATTCGGATCAATCCAGGGGTGATGCCTACAGCTTGTCTTTCTGCTTCTGAAAGTTTGGCATGTGTCGTACTTGCTGGGTGCGAAGCAATGCTTCTGCTATCTCCCAAGTTGGCCGTTAAAGAAAGCATTTTAAGGTGGTTTAAAAATTGGCGTCCAGCTTCTAATCCGCCTTTTAATTCAAAGCAAACTATTCCACCACCATTTTTCATTTGTTTTACTGCAATGGCATGGTGTGGATGAGAAGCTAAGAATGGATATTTTACAAAATTAATTTTTGCATGACCTTCTAGTTTTTGTGCAATCGAAAAAGCAGATTTACCATGTCGCTCCATACGCACTTCTAATGTTTCTAAACTCTTACTCAACACCCATGCATTGAACGGGGAGAGTGAGGGTCCAGTGCTTCTGCAGAATAAATAGATATCATGGATCAATTCTTTTTTTCCAACTACAGCGCCACCTAACACTCGTCCTTGTCCATCAATCCATTTAGTAGCAGAATGCACCACAAGGTCAGCGCCAAGATCAATCGGAGTTTGTCCAATAGGTGTGGCAAAACAATTGTCTACATTTAAAATGATGTTGTGTTTTTTGGCAATCGCACTGATCATGGCAATGTCCAATACTTCCAATCCCGGATTGGTAGGTGTCTCTAAATAAATCATTTTGGTGTTCGGCTGAATCGCAGCTTCCCATTCTGCCGCACTTGCATTCACAGGCACATAACCATATTCTATACCATATTTAGGTAAGTATTTTGAGATCACGGTATGGGTACTTCCGAAAACAGCATTACAAGATAAAAGTTGATCCCCTTTTTTAAGTAAGGCCATAAAAGAACCGAATACAGCGCTCATTCCGCTTGCGGTTGCAAAGCCTGCTTCTGCATGCTCAAGCACCACTAAGCGATCTACAAACTCTTGCACATTCGGGTTAGAGAATCGACTATAAATATTGTCGTCTGATTCGTCAGCAAATGCAGCACGCATCGTTTCTGCATCTTCAAAACAAAAACTACTTGTTAAAAATAAAGGGCTAGCATGTTCTCCCTCTGCAGTTCTTTCTATTTGCGTACGTATTAATTTAGACTGATCGTGTTTCATGAAT
>CALPLN020000027.1 GCA_943324415.2 Sediminibacterium ginsengisoli
AACTAATACTATTACGGGTGTTAATATCTTAATATCTTAGTTATTCACTTATGATTTTTTATCAATGATCTATAGAACAGAACAGATTGTATTTTATAAAGTTCAGCTAGTATTGATTTTAATTTCTTCTATATTAATTTTTTAATATTTGTAATTGAGCTATCATTTTAAATAAACACAGGTTATCCACTGTTAATTAACGGGTATAAGTTGACCCTTATTTTCGCAAAAATCTACTTATCTAAAATACCAAATCAGTTTATTCCATTTTTATTCCCACTTATTCTATCAAAAATGGGGTTTATCCACTGTTTTTTTAATTATCCACTTACCCTTTGTGTATTTTATTACGAATACAAACGTAATTGGTTCATATAATATCCTAAATTTGCTCCCTATATAATTATAAGATACATATGTCTATTATTCAGAACATTCGTGAAAAAGGTGCTTGGATCATCTTTACAATTATTGTAATCGCATTGATTGCTTTTGTATTACAAGATGGAATTGGTAAACAAGGTAATACTGCTGTTTCCGATCTTGGAGAAGTCAATGGTATTTCTATTAACAAAACCAACTTCGAAGAAAAATTAGAAATGCAAGTTCAGAACTATGCATCTCAAGGAATCAAACGTGAACAAATTATTGGTTTCTTGTGGAATCAAGAAGTAGATCGTATTTTATACACTACTGAAGAAAAAAAGTTAGGTATAACTGTAGGTACGAAAGAAATTTCTGATGTTTTATTTGGTACTGAATCTCCTTTTAAACAAGAATTTACAGATCCCAATACAGGTGAGTTTAAAGTGAACGATGCTAAACAAGCAATTGCTCAAGTTAAGAAAAGTAAAAATCAAGAACAAATCAATCAGATAGAGAAGATGTATATCGAACCCTCTATTGAAAATAGATTGAGAAATAAATACCAAGCCCTTGTAGTGAAAGGTGTTCAAGTTCCATCATGGATGGTACAAAAACAATATGCGGAATCAAATAGTATTGCTAATATTAATATAGTGGGTATTCCATATGTAAGTATTTCTGATAGTGCGATTAAAGTGACAGATGATGAGGTTGCTGCTTATATTAAAGAAAACGCTGCAGCATATCAAGTAGAAGAAGCTTCTAAAAATATAAGTTATGTTGGTTTTTCTGCAGCACCTACAACTGTAGACTCAGTAGCTGTGTTAAATAGTATCACTGCTTTAAAAGCGGATTTTCAAGCTGCACCAGATGCGGCTGTATTTTTAAATAAAGCGGGTTCTGATCTACCTTTTTACAATAGTTATATAAGTAGTAAATCATTACAAGTACCAAATAAAGAAGCAATTTTAGCTGCTGGAATTGGTAATGTGTATGGCCCATATGTGGACGGAAAAAATTACACTATTGCAAAAGTACTAGGCGTTAAACAATGGCCCGACAGTGCTAGTGTTAGACATATTCTTGTGGCGACAGCAGGACAAAACGGACAAATTGTTCGCGATGATAGCGCTGCTTTGAAAATTATGGATAGCATAAAGACAGCGATAGCTGGTGGTGCTAGCTTTGAGGAGATGGTTCAAAAATATTCTGATGATGCTGGTAGTAAAGCAAATGGTGGTAAATACGAAATGTTTGCTCAAGCTCAAATGGTAGGACCATTCAATGATTTTTCTTTTGATAATTCAGTTGGAGCCAAAGGAGTAGTTAAAACTGATTTTGGTTATCATTATATTGAAGTTTTAAAACAAACACCAAGAACATCAGCGTATAAAATTGCTTACCTATCTAAAGCGATCTTACCAAGTAGTGAAACAATTGGTGCTGCCTCTGCTGCAGCTGCAGCATTTGCTAGCGCAAGTAAAGATGTAAAATCTTTCAATGAACAAGCGGTAAAGCTTAATAAACAAATATTCCCTGCTGCTAATATTAAAGCAATGGACTATGAAGTGCCAGGAATTGGTGAAACTAGAACAATGGTTCGTTGGGTGTATGAAAAGGACATTAATTCAGTTTCTGAACCAATAGAAGTGGGTGATAGTTATTTTGTGGCAATCATCACCGGCGAAGATAAAGTTGGCTTAGCTTCTGTTGCTTCTGCTAAACCACAAATTGAGGGTATTTTAAGAGATCAAAAGAAAGCGTTGCAGATCAAACAAAATTTCAAAGGCAATACAATCGAAGAAATTGCTGCCAGTGCTAAGACTATCGTTCAACCTGCAGACAGCATTAATTTCAATTATTCCATGATCCCAGGAATTGGAAATGAACCAAAATTAGTCGGTGCAGCCTTCAATAAAGCTTTTTTAAACAAACCAAGCGCGCCTATTGCTGGTAATGCTGGAGTATTTGTTATTAGTGTGAAATCCCAAGGAGCAAAAGCTGCTTCCCAGGATATAACTAATTTTGAAGCTGAGTTGCTGAATAGAACAAGGTCTGTTGTGTATAGAACAAATGTCGCTTTAAAAAAGATCGCTAAAATTGTTGACAATAGAATGAAAGTCTATTAGTCGTTTTTAAAATAATTAAAACCCTCGATTTATCGGGGGTTTTTTTATTCGCTTTTCGAAACCTCTAAGGACCTAGAATTCTAAAAAAGAATCTAATTTTACAGTATGTCAGAAACCTTCATTAATAAAGTAGCAGAGAGTGGTTTAATTAGTTTAGACCTTGCGCAATATATTCCCAACAATGAGATTGTGATTTTTGATATTAAACCTTATTTATTCATGGAGCTTATTCTTAAAGAAAAAGATTTCCGTGCAAGTTTAGCCGCAATTGATTGGGAGCAATATCAAGATAAAATAGTAGGTATTCACTGTACCGCTGATGCAATCATTCCCATGTGGGCGAACATGTTAATCGTTTCTAATTTATCGCAATTTGCTAAGTCTATTTATTTTGGTGATGAAAATAAAACGAGAGAATTGATTTTATTAGAAGAAATACAAAAGTTAGATGTAGGCTCTTTTACAGACCAGCGCGTTGTGATCAAAGGTTGTGGTGATATGCCTATTGGAGAATCTGCGTATGTTGCGATCACGCACAAACTACGCCCAGTTGTTAAAAGTATTATGTACGGCGAACCTTGTTCTACGGTACCGGTTTTTAAGAAAAAATAATTTGAGATATTTTTATAAAAGATTTTAAATAGATTTTTTAGCATCAGTCGTTTTTACGACTTCTTCTTTAAAATAATTATTTCTTTCTATTTCTGCTCTTACTTTTTCAGGGACCAAGTATCTTATTGTGATACCTGCTTTGCAGTTGTTACGAATTAATGTAGCTGACAATTCTAACATAGGTGCTTCTAGATATTGAACTTGAGCGCCATATTTTTCAGTGATTTCAAACCCCGGTCTTCTGTATACAATGAATTGATAATTTTTAACTAGCGCTTCAAAGTTTTTCCATTTTGGTAAATTTTGAAAACTATCGCCCCCCATGATGACAAAAAACTCATGCTGTGGAAATTGTTCCTGAATATAGGTTAACGTATCAATAGTATAGGATGGCTTAGGCAGTTTAAACTCTATGTCTGAAACCTTAATCTGTTCATCTTCTTCAATGGCCAATTGCGCTAAGTGCAACCGATCATATTCGTTTAATAAACTTGCTTGAGTCTTATGAGGATTTTGTGGTGATACAACCAACCAAATTTGTTGCAAGGCAGTATGGTTCGCAATATAGCTTGCCACCATAAGGTGTCCGTGGTGAATTGGGTTAAATGAACCAAAAAATAGACCGATTTTCATCTCAAAGTATTGATTGTCAATTAGTTAGATAATTCTTGGGTAATTATGATACTTTCCGCTTCGTCATTTCTTAAACTTAATTGATAACCCGCTACTGATATGGATATTGGATCACCCAATGGTGCAATCTGTTCAACTGTTATGATTTCACCTGGTATACAACCCATCTCCATTAGTTTTAAAAATATCTCATCGTTTTCAAAAGAATGAATAACAGCGGTTTCCCCAATTTTTAGATCTGATAATTTCTTCATAATAGTCCACAAAGATACCGATGTTTATATTTATGTTCTTACGAAATATGGAGCATTAAATTACGTTATCAATATAACCACTCTAAAGGTTTTAGTGAATGAATATCTTTTTTAACAAAGCGGATAAAGGAACGAGTCTCAGACATCGTATACTGCTAAAGTCTTTTATTGAAAAACAACTGCGCAAGGAGGGTATTACGATTGAAGCACTTCAGTATGTATTTTGTTCTGATGAACACCTTTTAAATATCAATAAACAGTTTTTGAATCACGATTATTATACTGATATAATTAGTTTTGATTTATCAGATCGAAAGGGGATCTTGATTGGAGACATTTATATAAGTATCGATCGCGTAAAGGACAATGCAAAAACACATGGGAATTCGATGATGCATGAACTTTTAAGGGTAATCTTTCATGGCGCTTTACATTTTTGTGGTTATAAGGATAAGAAACCAGCTGATGCGAAGCTAATGCGCTCCATGGAGGACAAGTGGCTCAGGGCTTATTTGAAAACAATTTCCTAGTTTGCTTTAGGGATGTTCCACGTGGAACATCTATTATTTAGAACACACCCTGTCTAATGTAAAACATGAGAATATATACCTATTCCTTGGCTCTCAGCTCGCTGCGCTCGAATGTTCGCTACGGAATAGTATTTATTCTCAAAGATCTAATAAGCACATATCCTCACTTTTGAGTATTTTATACGGTTTTAAACTTACGGACTATAGAGGAACTTAGAAAACAATACAAATATTCGCCGAACATTCGAGTGAAGCGAGCTGAGAGGAGAATATTTCGGTATTTTTTCTAAGTCAAACACATAGCAGGCAATTTTAAACAACCAGTTATTAAAAGAGGAAAAGTTTGACGATGTTCCACGTGGAACGTTTTATTTAACAATACCAACTTATCTTTGCATCCTTATGTTTCCAAAATACAATGTTATAGTAGTAGGCGCGGGCCATGCCGGTTCTGAAGCCGCCGCCGCAGCTGCCAATATGGGGTCTAAGGTTTTATTGATTACAATGAACATGCAGACTATTGCTCAAATGAGTTGTAATCCTGCGATGGGCGGAATTGCCAAAGGTCAAATTGTGAGAGAGATAGATGCGCTTGGTGGATATAGTGGTATTGTGTCTGATTTAAGTACGATCCAGTTTAGGATGTTAAATAAAAGCAAGGGACCTGCAATGTGGAGTCCAAGAGCACAAAACGATCGTCACTTGTTTGCTAGTAAGTGGAGAGAGATGTTAGAACTTACTCCGAATGTAGATTTTTATCAGGATTCGGTCAATGAGTTAATTATAAAAAAGGGGAAGGCTTGTGGTGTGAAAACTAGCCTAGGACATGAGATTTTAGCGGACGCTGTTGTAATTACCAGTGGTACTTTCTTAAACGGGATCATGCATATAGGTGAAAAACAATTGGGTGGAGGCCGTGTAGCAGAAAGAGCTGCGACTGGAATTACCGAACAGCTTGTGTCTTTTGGATTAGAGTCAGATAGACTTAAGACAGGAACACCTCCAAGAGTGGATGGTAGAAGCTTGGATTATACAAAAATGGAAGAACAAAAGGGGGATGAGGAGGTTGTAGGCTTTAGTTATATGGATATTCCAAGGGTGAAAGCCGCAGATCAGCGTTCTTGTTGGATTACGTATACCGACCCAATTGTACATGATATTTTAAAAACCGGATTTGACAGAAGCCCCATGTATCAAGGAAGGATCGAAGGCGTGGGTCCAAGATACTGTCCAAGTATTGAAGATAAAATCAATCGATTTGCAGATAGAGAAAGACATCAATTGTTTGTAGAACCGGAAGGCTGGAACACGGTTGAGGTATATGTTAACGGATTTAGTACAAGCTTACCAGAAGAGGTTCAGTACGAAGCTCTTCGTAAGGTTCCGGGCTTTGAAAAAGCAAGGATGTTCCGACCTGGATATGCAATTGAATATGATTTTTTCCAACCAACTCAATTAAAGTATACGCTTGAAACAAAGGCGATAGAAAACTTATATTTTGCGGGACAAATCAACGGCACAACAGGCTACGAAGAAGCAGCTTGTCAAGGAATGATGGCGGGTATGAATGCACATTTAAAAATCAACGAAAAGGCGCCATTTATTTTACAAAGAAGCGACGCCTATATCGGCGTTTTAATTGACGACTTAATTAGCAAAGGGACCAACGAACCGTATAGAATGTTTACATCAAGGGCTGAATTTAGAACACTCTTACGTCAAGACAATGCCGACCTTAGATTAACAGAATTATCTTACAACTTAGGTTTAGCAAGTATTGAACGCATGCGTAAGGTTCAAGATAAAAATAACCATGTTGCAGAAATAAAAAATATTTTGAATACACATTCTGTAGAACCAAATGAAATCAATGCATTCCTTGGTACCATTGATTCTGCGCAGATGAATGAAAAACAAAAAGCAGCAAAGCTGGTATTAAGACCCAATATTAGTTTGCAACAAATTATGGACCACTCGGTTTCATTAAACGAATTGCTTCAGGGCAATGATCCAGACTATTTAGAGCAAGCTGAAATTCAGGTGAAGTATGAAAGATATATTGAGAAAGAAAAAGAAATTGTGGATCGCATGTCTGCATTAGAAAATAAATTAATACCAGATAGCTTTGACTACGATAAGATTTCAGCACTCTCTATCGAAGCAATGCAGAAGTTTAAAAAAATTAGACCAGTTACACTTGGACAAGCTAGTAGAATCAGCGGAGTGAACCCTAGCGATATTCAAATCCTAATGGTGTATATGGGTAGGTAACCATTTATCAAAAAAACAAAACATACGCTCTGTTGAATCATTGTTTTTAGTAGCTTTAGAAAGACGAGTTTCCCTGTTTTCAGCCAATGACTTGGTTGATACATTGGGGTATCATTTTTTTATTCAAAACTAAAAATCAACCGCGTATGAGGAGGATTATTTTATCACTTCTTTTGCTTGTAATTGGAGCTACTGCATTTGCGCAGGAGTCTTTTCCAATTAACGGAGTGAGAGACGTGAGAACTGGTGTGTATGCATTTACCAATGCAACCATAATTCAAAACGAAAAAACAAAGATCGAAAAAGGAACCCTGGTAATTAAGCAGGGAAAAATTGTTGCAGTTGGTGTAACAGTGGAAATTCCTAAAGAAGCAATTATTGTTGATTGTAATGGTAAGTTTATTTACCCAAGTTTTGTAGATCCTCTAACAGACTATGGTGCAAATACACCAAAAAGAACTGCAGCAGGATTTAACTTTGGTGCAGCAGCACAATTTGGTTCAAACAAAGCGGGTGCATACAATTGGAACCAAGCAATTAAGCCAGAAGTAAACGCAGTGGAATCTTTTAGTACTGATGATGCAGTAGCTATGAGTTTTAGAAACAATGGTTATGGCGTTGTATTCACACATGTGAAAGATGGTATTGCAAGAGGAACTGGCGCAGTCGTAACCTTAGCAAGCACAAACGAAAACAACAGTATTTTAAAATCTAAAGCAGCACAAGTATTTTCTTTTGATAAAGGGACATCTACTCAATCTTATCCGAGTAGTTTAATGGGAAGCATTGCCCTTTTGCGTCAAACATATCTAGACGCTAAATGGTATGCTACTAAGCCAGCAGCCGAGGGTGTAAATTTATCACTTGAAGCATTTAATGCAAACGCAGGTTTACCGCAAATATTTGTTGGAGATGATAAGTGGTCTACACTAAGAGCAGATCGTATTGCAAAAGAATTTGGAACACAATACATCATCAGAGGTGGAGACAATGGTTACCAAAGAATTGACGAATTAGCTAAAATAAAAGCTTCTTATATATTGGGTCTTGATTTCCCTGTAGCATTGGATGTAGAAGACGCCAATGATGCAAGATTTGTTTCTCTAGCAGAAATGAAACATTGGGAATTGGCGCCAACCAATCCTGCAGCATTTGAAAAAGCAGGAATTAATTTTAGTTTCAGCGCTGCTGATATGAGAGACGGAAAGCAGTTTTTATCGAACTTAAGAAAAGCAGTTCAATATGGTCTTTCTGAAACAAAAGCTTTAGAAGCATTGACAAAAACACCTGCACAACAAATTGGCGTATACGATCAAGTTGGATCTTTAGAGGCGGGCAAGTTGGCTAACTTCTTAATTACAACTGAGCCAATTTTTAATAGCAATACAAAAATTATTGAAAACTGGATTCAAGGAAATAAGTATGACGTGAATGCGTCTGAGTGGAACAACTTTGCCGGTAAGTATAAATTAACCATCAACAATGCGGGGACAAAGACAGACTATACAGTTGAAATTAAAAAAGACCTATCTGCCAATGTGATTGGAGTAGATACTTTGTCTGCAAAAATTTCGGTTAGTGAATCTTTGGTGAAGATTAGCTTTCCAGAAAAAAAGGGTCGTGGTGCTGAAAGCATTCGCTTAAGCGGTGTGATTGCGAGTGGAGCATGGAATGGATTTGGAACCGATGCAAAGGGTGGTAAATTAACTTGGTCTGCAAGTCTTACTGCTCCTGCAACTGCTGTAGTGGAAGAAAAGAAAGCAGCAGAAACGGTGAAATTAATTTCAAAAGTAACTTATCCGTTTGTTGGATTGGGTAATGAAATAGTACCTCAACAAGAAACGATCTTAATCAAGAATGCAACAGTATGGACCAATGAAAAAGAAGGCAACTTGCAAAATACAGATGTATTGTTAAAGGCAGGTAAAATTTCAAAAATTGGAAAAGGACTAACAGAAGCTGGAGCAAGAGTGATTGACGGTACTGGAAAATACTTAAGTCCAGGTATCATTGACGAGCATTCTCATATCGGTGCATTGTCTATTAATGAGGGCGCACAATCTACTACTGCAGAAGTTCGTGTTGGCGACAACATGAATCCTGAGGATATCAATATTTATCGTCAACTAAGTGGCGGGGTTACGTCTTCTCATATCCTACATGGAAGTGCGAACACAATTGGTGGTCAAACGCAATTGATAAAACTAAGATGGGGTACAACAGACGAGGGCTTGAAATTTGCGGGCGCAGATCCTTTCATCAAATTCGCATTGGGTGAAAACGTAAAGCGTACAACTTCTACGAACAACAATCGTTTTCCAGACACAAGAATGGGTGTGGAAGAAGTATTGACTGACGCTTTTGATAAAGCAGTTGATTATCAAAAAGCAATGAAAGCAAATCCAACTACTACAAGAAGAGATTTAGAATTAGAGGCTTTGACTGAGATCATGAATAAAAAACGTTTTATCACTTGTCACTCTTATGTACAAACAGAAATCACTTACGCTATGCGCGCGATTGAAAAATTCAATGCACAAGGGTACGATTTCAACATCAATACGTTTACACATATTTTAGATGGGTACAAGGTGGCCGATAAAATGAAAAAACATGGATCAAGTGCTGCTACTTTTTCTGATTGGTTCGCTTACAAAACAGAAGTTACAGATGCAATTGCTTACAACGCTGCAATCATGCACAATGTGGGTGTAAACACAGTAATCAATTCTGATGATGCAGAAATGGCACGTCGTTTGAATCAAGAGGCAGGAAAGATTGTAAAATATGGTGGCGTGTCTGAAGAAGATGCGTTTAAGATGGTGACTTTAAATCCAGCAAAAGCGCTTCATATAGAAAATAAAGTAGGAAGCATCAAAGTGGGTAAAGATGCAGACGTGGTTTTATGGAGCGAGAATCCATTAAGCATTTATGCAAAATCTTTATACACTATCGTGGATGGTACGGTTTATTTTGATCGTGAAAAAGATGCGGAGCGTAGTAAGCAAATTACTGCAGAAAGAACAAAGCTGATCCAAAAAATGCTAGGCGATAAAAGAGCCGGCATGCCAACAAGACCAGCTACACCAAGTACGCAAATATTATTAGAGTGTGGAGATCATGATCATAACGAAGATCTTAACACTATTTACGAATCTCAAAAAAACTAAACCATGCAAAAGAAATATTTAAGCATTTTTGCTCTTGCATTGTTAGGTTTAACTGCAAGTGCACAAGACAATGTGTATCCAGCCGCATCTCAAAAAGGGGTGACGATCATTACACACACAACGGTTCACGTTGGAAATGGAACAACATTAACAGATGCATCAGTTGCGTTTGAAAATGGTAAAATTATTGGCGTGGGCAATGTAGCTGTACCAGCTGGTGCCACAGTCATTGACGGAACTGGAAAACAAGTTTATCCGGGTCTGATTCTTCCAACATCTGATTTAGGTCTTAGAGAAATTAGTTCGGGTGTTCGTGGTAGTAATGACTACGCAGAAATTGGAGAAAACAACGCGAACATTAGATCTATCGTAGCTTACAACACGGATTCAAAAATAATCGGTGTATTGCGCGAGAATGGAATTTTATTAGCGGGAGTTGCACCACAAGGTGAATTAATAGAAGGTCAGGCTAGCGTAGTACAATTAGATGCATGGAATTACGAAGACGCTGCATATAAAATGGACAATGGCTTGTATATCAATATGCCAAGTTTAATGCCGCGTCGAGGTGGTCGTATGGCCTTCATGCGCCCTGGTCCTGGAGGCGATCCAGTAAAAGCCGCAATGGAGAAAATCGAAACGCTCAAACAATTCTTCAAAGACGCTAAAGCCTATTATCAAGAAAAGACACATGCTGCAAATAATTTAAAATTAGAAGCGGTACGTGGTTTATTTGACGGTAAGCAAAAATTATTCGTGCGCGCGAACGAAGTAAAGCAAATTTTATTGGCGATGGACCTTGCTACAAGTTTCGGATTTAAATTGGTGATTGTTGGTGGAACAGAAGCCTATCAGATTGCTGATTTATTAGCTGAAAACAATGTGCCTGTGATATTAGATCGTCAGCATGCATTACCAAGTATGGAAGATGATGATGTAGATCAGCCTTATAAAACACCTGCAGTTTTACAAAAAGCTGGGGTATTGTTTTGTTTAAACGACACACACGATCAAAGTCGCTTCCGCAATCTTGCCTTCAACGCTGGAACAGCCGCTACCTATGGTTTAACCAAAGAACAAGCACTTTCTGCAGTTACGTTAAATGCTGCAAAAATTCTAGGTATTGAAGATAAAACTGGTACCATTGAAGCGGGTAAAGATGCGAACCTTTTAATTGTAAACGGTGATTTATTAGACATGAAGTCTAGTGTCATTGGTCAGGCTTTTATACAAGGTCGTAATGTGTCTTTAGACAATAAATGCAAACAATTATACAATCGCTATAAGCATAAGTACCAATTGAAATAAACAAGAATTGACCCACTTACAATTCAATAGTTATTAGGATTGTATTCGTGGAAAAATAAGTTTCCTCCCAGCTCGGTAATTCTGAACTGGGAGGATTTTTTTTGGCTAACTTAGCGCTATGGCTAAAAAATTGTATTTACTAGATGCGCTGGCCTTGATTTACAGGGCTTATTATGCTTTAATCCGTACGCCAAGAATCACGAGTACAGGAATCAATACCAACGCACAGTTTGGTTTTACCAACACCTTATTAGAAATTATTAAGAAGGAAAATCCTTCACATATTGCGGTGTGTTTTGATACGCATGCACCTACAGAGCGCCATACAGATTTCACTGATTATAAGGCCAATAGAGAGGCTGCTCCAGAGGACTTATTAAGTTCCCTTCCTCATATTAAGGCGATTATCGAAGGATTTAATATTCCGGTTGTGGAATGTGATGGTTATGAAGCAGACGATGTGATTGGAACATTGGCTTGGCAGGCAGCAGATCTGGGCTATGAAGTCTATATGGTTACACCGGATAAAGATTACGGTCAATTATTGGTGAAAGACAACGTGTATATGTGGAAGCCTCCAGCTTTTGGAAATGAAAGAGAAATATTGGATGCAGAAAAAATCAAATTAAAATGGGATATCGCCCGTGTCGACCAAGTGGTAGATATGTTAGGTTTGATGGGGGATGCAGCGGACAATATTCCGGGTATACCCGGTGTGGGCGAAAAGACTGCGGCTAAATTATTAAAAGAATATGATACGCTAGAAGGTGTATTGGAGAATGCAGATAAGATAAAAGGAGCAATGGGCGAAAAAGTGAGAGCTGGAAAAGATTCTGCAATCATGAGTAAAAAATTAGCAACCATCATCACCAATGTTCCGGTTCAGTTTCACGAGGAAGATTATCAATTAACTGAAAAAAATATTCCCGCATTAACAGAGATTTTTAATTTATTAGAATTTAAGACCCTTGGCAAACGCATACTGGGCAGCAGTTTCGAGGAGAATACGCGAACAGCGTCTGATGAAAAAAAGGAAATTGAAAACGACGAAGTACAAACAGATTTGTTTGGTAACGAAGTAAAATCGAAGAAACCTGTTGTAAAAACTAAAACCATTGTATTGGATTCGTCGGCGGGAACACAATCAGTACTAGAGCCAAATGATGAACCAGGCAATCCCGGCTACGAAGCGGACGAAGAAGCGGATTCAGATTTGCCTAAATTAATTGCGAATAAAAATATTTCGAATACGCCGCATCATTACGAAACAATAGTTGGTGATGATGCTATTGAAGCATTCATAAAAAAGATAAGCGCTAAAAAAGAAATTTGTATCGACACGGAGACAACCGGAATTGATGCAAACAATGTGCAGTTAGTGGGATTGAGTTTTTCAAATACGATTCACGCTGGTTATTATTTACCCGTTGCCAACGATGGGGATGGCGTGGATGGCGCAAAACATATTTTAGGAAAATTAAAGTCTTTATTTGAAGACGAAACAATTACCTGGATTGGACAAAATTTAAAGTATGACTTCTTGGTGTTGAAATGGTACAATGTGGTTTTAAAGGGTAAAACATTTGACACCATGTTGGCGCACTATGTGATAGAGCCAGAAGGCAGAAGGAGTATGGATATCCTAAGCGAACAGTTTTTAGGCTATGAGCCAGTAAGTATTGAAAACTTAATTGGAAAAAAGGGAAAAAATCAGGGTACGATGCGCGATGTGCCGTTGGATCAAATCACGGAGTATGCAGCAGAAGATGCAGATATCACTTTACAATTAAAAGAATGCTTTGAGCCTTTATTAACTAAGCGTGAAGTAAAGCGTGTGTTTGAAGAAGTGGAAAATCCATTGATGCAAGTGTTAGTGGACATGGAATTTGAGGGTGTTAAAGTGGACGAGCAATTCTTGAATGAGTATAGTAAGGTCCTAGAAGAAGACATTAAAATAAGTGAGGAGCGCGTGTTTGAGCAAGCGGGTGTCCGTTTTAATCTTGCTTCTCCAAAACAATTGGGAGAAGTGTTGTTTGATATTTTAAAAATTGATCCAAAGGCAAAGAAAACAAAAACAGGTCAATACGCTACTGGTGAAGATGTATTGGCGAAGCTTGCGGCAAAACATAAAATAGTAGATGACATTTTAAACTTCAGGGAATTAAGTAAATTAAAATCAACTTATGTAGACGCCTTACCTGCTATCGTAAATGCTAAAACGGGCAGAATCCATACTAGCTATGCACAAGCTGTTGCTGTGACAGGAAGATTAAGTAGTACCAATCCAAATCTGCAAAATATTCCAATCCGTTCTGAAAGAGGAAGAGAAGTGAGAAAAGCATTTATCCCAAGAGAGCCATCTCGTATTTTAGTGAGCGCCGATTATTCACAGATAGAATTAAGGGTGGTTGCTGCAATAAGTGGTGATCCAAATATGTGTGATGCATTTAAACAAGGTAAAGACATTCACACGGCAACCGCAGCAAAAGTATATGGTATCGCAGAAACAGAAGTGACCAAAGAGCAACGTTATAAAGCAAAGAGTGTCAACTTTGGTATCATCTATGGTCAGGGTGCATTTGGCTTAGCAGAAAATTTGGGTATCTCAAGAACAGAGGCAAAAGAGATCATTGATAATTATAAAAAAGAGTTTCCAAACATTCAGTTGTACATGGATCAGCAAATCAATAAGGCCAAAGAACAAGGATTTGTTGAAACATTGATGGGTCGTAAACGTTGGCTAAGAGATATCAATTCTTCCAATTTTACAGTTCGCGGATTTGCGGAGCGTAACGCAATTAACTCTCCTATCCAAGGTTCTGCCGCCGATATGATTAAGTTAGCGATGATTAAGATTCATCATGAAATGAAAAAGAAACATTGGGAATCAAAAATGATTTTACAAGTACACGATGAATTGGTATTTGATGCAGTGGAGTCAGAATTGCCTGCTTTAAAAGAGTTGATTTTATCTTGTATGACAACGGCGATGGAGTTACCAAACGGTGTTCCTGTTGAAGCAGAAATTGGTCAAGGAAAAAACTGGCTGGAAGCGCATTAATTATAATCCAACAGCCGAAAACTTTCCTTCATTGTTTTTCCAATAGATTTTACTGCCTTTACTGCCGTTCAGGTCTCCAAATAGACCATCTGCAACGATGTCAATGTCGCCATCTTTGTCGAAGTCAAAAAGGTGTATCCACTTAATCCAGGCGTTTTTACCTTCTCTCGAACTAATATCAATGTAGTTGGTGGTTGCGTCAACAAAACTCCCCCCTTTATTTAGAAATAAACGAAGTCCAAAGCCATTATAGCCACTTTTATTACTCATTGTAATAATATCTTTCTTTCCATCAAAATCAATATCTAAAAAAGCCATATCCATTAATTCCAGATTTTTTTCTGATTGAATTAGAATGGCTTTTGACCTATCAAAAATTCCTTTATTGTTTGGAATCATTCTTAATTTTTCTTGACCTCCTAAGAATAAATCTAGCCAGCCATCCCCATCAAAGTCAAACAAATCGACTGTATAATAGTTGTCAGAACCATCTGCATTAAATCCTTTAAAAATATCATTAGAAAGCAAAAAATCCCCCCCTCCTTTATTGATATAAGAACTTGGATGTGTCGGAATGACTGCACTCCATCCAGAATAGGCAACAATATCAACAAGCCCGTCGTTATTGATATCACCGGTTGCG
>CALPLN020000028.1 GCA_943324415.2 Sediminibacterium ginsengisoli
ACTGCAGGAATCAATTCACGCATTGGCGCAGAAGACAAGACATAATCAAAGCCTTCTAATACTGCTCCATTGGAAGTGTAGACTTTCCAATTTTCACCTACTTTCTCAATCTTATTCACCCCTGTATTCATTTCAATCTTCACCCCTAAAGCCTTACTCTTTACCACACATTCCTCCCACATCATTCCTGGTCCACGCTTTGGATAACGGAAAGAGTCAATCAATGTTTTAATCACATCCCCCTTACTCTTTTTACCTGAAGGCTTAAACAATGCATTCCAAACTGCACTACTCAAAGACAATCCTTTGATACGTTGTGCTGCCCAGTCAGCAGAAATTTCGTTACCTGGAATTCCCCATACTTTGTCGGTATAGGTTTTAAAGAAAATATTGAACAAGCGTTTTCCAAATTGATTGGTCACCCAATCCTCGAAATTTTGAGGATCTTTGATAGGAAATAATTTAGCTTTCAAATAACTCATCACACATAAAAAACTTTCGAAGATCCCTAATTTCAATAGGGCTTCAAATGCCGCCAATGGGTATGAAAAAAACTTTTTATTGTAAAAAATTCTTGAGCTTCTAGGACGCTCCAATAATTCATCAGATAAAATCTCCGTCCAGAAATCTTCAACTTCTTTAGACTTTGAAAAAAATCGGTGACCACCAATATCAAAATGATAGCCTTTATAAGATTCAGTTCGAGAAATGCCCCCCACGTATTGTGGATCTTTCTCAAATACAGTTACATCTTGTGCGGCTTTGCCTAATAAATAAGCAGCAGTTAACCCTGCTGGGCCGGCACCAATAATGGCTACTTTTTTTCGCATGGAGGTAGTTAATTTGGGCAAAATTGCAAAATAAAATCGGGATTACCCTATTTTTGTTGCCATGTCAAACGATACCAACACCAAATGGGTAACCAAACCCTTTTCTGCTCTTACAGTGAATGAACTTTACGCTATATTAAGACTAAGGTCTGAAGTTTTTGTAGTGGAGCAAAATTGTGTGTTTTTAGACATGGATAACAATGATCAAATCGCTTACCATACCATGGGATGGGTAGGAGAAGATTTAGTGGCTAGTACCCGATTATTTGATAAAGACCAGTCTTATAAAGATTACCAAAGCATTGGGCGTGTGGTAGGATCACCAAAATACAGGGGCTTAGGAATTGGTAAAGCGTTGATGCAATATTCCATTGCTGAATGCGAAAGACTTTTTGGTAAAGGCTCCATTAAAATAGGTGCTCAATTATACCTTAAAAAATTCTACGAAGAACAAGGTTTTGAAAAAGCAGGAGAGCTGTATTATGAAGATGCGATTGAGCATATCCCAATGATCAGAAAATAAAAATCAACTATTTAGATAGTCAGTACTATTTCATTTCGATTTCTAAATACTGCGCAGTATGTGTTTTTGATTTTTTAATCATCTGCTCCGGAGTACCTGTGAATTGAACTATTCCACCTGCTGAACCACCCTCTGGACCCATATCAATAATATGATCGGCCATTTTGATGACATCCATATTGTGTTCAATTACCAATACTGTATTGCCTCTGTCTACTAAACGATTCAACACTCCAATCAATAATTGAATATCCTGAAAATGCAACCCCGTAGTTGGTTCATCTAAAATATAAAAAGTCTTGCCAGTATCTTTTTTCCCTAACTCAGTGGCTAATTTAATTCTTTGTGCCTCGCCCCCACTTAAAGTCACAGCAGACTGTCCTAATGTGATATAGCCCAATCCAACTTCTTGTAAGACCTTTACTTTTCTATAGATGAATGGGACTGCTTGGAAAAACTCACAAGCTTCCTCGACAGTCATATTTAAAACATCGCTGATAGATTTTCCTTTGTATCTAATTTCCAATGTTTCTCTATTGTACCTTTTACCAGCACATTTTTCACAATGCACATATACATCTGGTAAGAAATTCATTTCAATCACTCGCATGCCACCTCCTTCACACACTTCACATCTTCCACCCTTCACATTGAAAGAGAAGCGACCTGCTTGATACCCTCTAATTTTAGCTTCAGGTACTGCAGCAAATAAGGTTCTAATATCTGTAAAGAATCCACAATAAGTGGCAGGATTACTTCTTGGTGTTCGCCCAATCGGGGATTGATCTATTTCAATTACTTTATCAATATGTTCCAATCCAGTAACCGATGTGTAAGGCATCGGCTTTGTTTTGCTATTGTAACAATGTTGTGATAAAATAGGATATAAAGTTTCATTGATTAAAGTTGATTTCCCAGATCCACTCACCCCTGTCACCTATGTTAAAGTACCTAAAGGAAAACTAGCATTCACTTTCTTTAGAGTGTTACCGGTAGCTCCTTTAATTTCTATTATATGCCCATTGCCTTTTCTGCGTTCTGTCGGAACAGCAATCGATTTCTTACCCGCTAAATACAAAGCGGTATCAGATTTTAATTTCAAAAAAGATTTTGGTGTACCTGCCGCAACAACATGCCCCCCGTGAATACCTGCCCTTGGACCAATATCCACTAAATAATCCGAAGCCATCATGATGTCTTTATCATGCTCTACCACCAACACCGTATTGCCAATATCTCTTAATTGCTTTAAAGCTACAATCAACCGCTGGTTATCACGCTGATGCAACCCAATGGAAGGCTCATCTAAAATATAAGTGATCCCTTGAAGTTGTGAACCAATTTGTGTCGCCAATCGAATACGTTGTGATTCTCCTCCACTCAATGATTTTGAGGGTCTACTTAAAGACAAATAAGACAAGCCAACATTCATCAAAAATTCAATTCGATCATTGATTTCTTTTAAAATACCTGTTGCAATCTGGGTATCCTTTTTATCTAATTTTTTAGGTAAATCTAAAAACCATTGTTGCAAGTCATTCAAATGCATTTCATTTAAAGCTGCAATATTTAGTTCGTTCACCTTGAACCATAAACTCTCTTTCTTTAATCTTGCTCCATTACATGCGGTACAGGTATTCAATTGCATGTATTGTTCTACCCATCCTTTTAATACATCTGTACTCTGAGAGGAAGTGAACCATCTCTTTAACATAGGCACAATCCCTTCGTAACTACCTGTATAGGTATCAGGAATTGCTTCGTCATTTAAATCCAGTCCTAATGTGGAACTAATATTTTTATCTCCAAACAAAAGCAAATCTAACTGCTCCTTGGTTAAGCTATCAATTGATTTATCTAGGTTGATCTTGTATTTTCTAGCAAATTGTTTTGCTTGCACAAATACACTTGCTTCCCTTGCCTCACCTAATGGCGCAATCCCTCCTGCATTCACACTGATACTGGCATCTGGGATTAATAAATCCATATCTATCGCATACACATTACCCAAACCTTTACAAGTTGGACAAGCTCCGTAGGGAGAGTTGAATGAAAAACTATTGGGAGAAGGCGTCTCGTAACTTAAACCGGTTTCAATACACATCAGCTGTTTTGAATATTGTACAATTTTATCCTTACCCTCTTCCAAAACAAATAATAAATCCTTCCCCATTTTTAAACTCTGCTGTAAACTATCTGCCAATCTGGTTTTCATAGCATCTGTGACCGGCATTCTATCCACGACAATTTCAATATCATGAATCTTATATCGATCCACTTGAAATTTGGGTCTTAACTCAATGATTTCTCCATCTACCCTCGCCTTCACAAATCCTTTCTTTCTAATTTCTTCAAATAGTTCTCTATAATGCCCTTTCCTTCCTCTAACTACTGGCGCTAATAAATTAATTTTTTTATCCTTAAACTTCTTTTGGATATCCTGTATGATTTCTGCTTCTGAAAACTGAACCATCGGCTTTCCAGTTTCATAACTATACGCCTTACCCGCTCTAGCATACAATAAACGCAAGAAATCATATAATTCGGTCACTGTTCCAACAGTGGACCTAGGATTTTTATTGGTCGTTTTTTGCTCAATTGCAATTACAGGTGACAACCCAGTAATTTGGTCTACATCTGGTCGCTCCATATCCCCCATAAATTGTCTTGCATAGGCACTAAAACTCTCCATATAACGACGTTGCCCCTCATTATAGATGGTATCAAAGGCGAGCGAAGATTTACCACTACCACTTACTCCAGTAAAAACAACTAACTGATTTTTGGGGATGGACAGATCAAAATTCTTCAAATTGTGCTCTCTAGCACCTATTACTTCTATGTTATCGTTGATTTTACTCATGGGTGGCGTAAAGTTATAACAACCAATCCTATAATTAGTTGACTTGACGCTGAAACATTTTGTAAATTTGCAGTAACAAAAGAGGATCAAGACATGTTTGATAAAGCACCCAGTATATACCTTAAAGCAAGAAACCTCACCTTGGTGGGGGCCATACTGCTCCTTGGTGTAAGTGCTTACTTTACCAGAAATACTGTTTTTCTTTTATTGAATGTAGACGGAGGTCCTGTGATTGATACTTTATTTAAATGGGCCACTTGGGGCGCAGAGGGATGGGCCTGGATCCCCTACTTTGTGGTTGTTTTTGGATGGTTTAAAAAAGATGCTAAATTTATTTTGCTCAACTTTTTATTATCGACTGTCATCACACAAATTCCAAAGAATTTTATTTGGGAAGCAGTGAGCCGCCCCATCGCGAGTGGTATCCCTGTCAGTGAAATTCATACCGTACAGGGAGTGATTATGCATTCATGGAATAGTTTTCCGTCTGGTCATACTGCAACTGCTTTTACCTTCTTCTTATTAACGACTTATTTATTTCCAACAAAATGGACTTTTATCATAGGCGCAATCTATGCGATCATTTGCGCTTATTCAAGAGTTTATCTTGGGCAACATTTTCCAATGGATTTAGGAGGCGGCATGCTTGTAGCTGTGATTAGCTTACAGTTGAGCCGCTTGATTTGTACAAAAATCTCAAATAAAAAATCAGATGAAAAATCAATTTAAAAAGAGTTTTAGTGTACTCTTGTTTTCAATTATAGGAATTGTTCCAACATGGGCTCAAGATACCGCACAACAGATCAATCTATTGTCGAAAAATGACCTCAGTCAATACAATAAACCTTATGTTATTTTAATCTCTGCGGACGGGTTTAGAGCTGATTTTACAGAAAAATATGATGCAAGCTTTTTACAAACCATCAGTAAAAAAGGCGTGCGTGCAAAATACATGCAACCCTCCTATCCCTCGGTTACTTTCCCAAATCACTACACCATTGTTACAGGGCTTTACCCTTCGCATCATGGATTGGTGGATAACACTTACCTAGATGTTGCTACTGGCAAACAATATAGTATGGGAAACAAAAAAATGGTGTCAGAAGGGAAATGGTATGGAGGGACTCCATTGTGGGTTTTAGCAGAACAACAAAAGATGATTTCAGCAAGCTTTTTCTGGGTGGCATCTGAAGCTGATATTCAAGGAGTCAGACCTACCTATCATTATATTTACAATGAACATACACCTATTGGTAAAAGAATTCAAACAGTAAAAGATTGGCTGAGCTTACCAGAGGAAAGAAGACCTCATTTGATTACTTTGTACTTCCCGGATGTAGACCATGATGCACATACCTTTGGACCAGAAGATCCAAGAGTGAAAAAATCAATTCAATTTGTAGATAGTAGTATCAATGCATTGCAAAAAGCTTTAGCGCCATTAAAATTGCCCATCAATTATGTTTTTGTATCAGACCATGGCATGACAACAGTGGATGTTGACAATACCATTGGATTACCCTCTGCAGTAGATAAGAACGACTTCAATGTGCCTTGGGGAGATGCCTTATTGCATTTATATGCAAAAGATACTAGTAAAATTGAATCTACCTATCAAGCTTTAAAACAAGACAATCGTTTTACAACATATAAATTGGATGAAACACCCGACTATTGGCATTATAAAAAATCTGACGATTGGTATAACCGACTTGGCGATTTAATTTTAGTACCCAATTCAATACATCAGGTATTTAATCTTGGCACACGTAAACCAACTCCAGGGAAGCACGGATTTGATACAAAGGAAATAGAAATGAGAGCCAGCTTTATGGCATGGGGGCCCGCTTTTAAAAAAGGATTACTGATTGACGGTTTTGAAAATATACATGTGTATCCTCTTATTGCACATATATTAGAACTAAAAGTAGATGAGCAAAAAATTGATGGAAAATTTGAAGTATTGAAATCTACTTTAAAAAATTAGGCCTTGCACTTTTAATCATGAATGCATCTGACGGAAAAACCACCAATTTTTCCCTGAGTAGATCTAGTCAATAATGCATTGTCTTTACTAAGTGACCAAGTGTATGCAAAAGTTGAACTTGATGCTGTATTGGACCAAAAATACGTAACGTTTCCAGCACCACTAGGAGAGGTTGTTCCCATATATCCTGTCGCCAAAGCTTTGAAATTATATTTATCTGTAGCTCCTGTATTTGGTGAATTCCAAGTCACTAAACCTGCTTCTTTTAGATCGCCGCCATTCGATCCAATAGTTGAATTGAGTGTCGTTAGCTCAGTGTCTGTCGGGATATGCCAATTAACTGGGCAGATACCCCTTGTATCGACAATGGCATACCAGTTATATAATTTACCATAAATAGCATCATTCGCAGCATTGAAATTATAAGAACACATTTGAGGAGTACTAGCACCCCAATTAGCCGCAGATGTGATATTGGGAATCGTATTGCCATTATTAAAACTAGTAACTGCTAAGTTCCTAGAAGCCCATAATTGAGACCCAATCATACCATCTGGGCCAATTAGGAATCCTTGTGGCATAACTTGTGCAATGCCATGCAGAGGATAAGAAAAAATATATACTACAAGTAGGAGAAAAATATTTTTCATTGTTCGTTTTTTAGAAATTTTTGACAATGGTCGCATAATAATTTGTTCCGTCATAAATCACCGTCACAATATCTAATTTGCCCCCGGCATCCGTCATTGTTGGTGCTGTACCACCTGCCCATTTTAAATTTGGATTTGAAGTAAAAGTCGCTTCTCGAATTCCCGTAGCATCTTGAAGCAATTTGATTAAATAAGTTCCTACAGCAGCATTGGTGAATACAATTGAAGTAGTTGGTGTTTTTAAATTAACGGTAAAAACATTACCAGTACTTAAATCTAAACTTGTACTTGAAGTGGACGCATCCGTCGCAGTTGGCATGGTCAGCTTATATCTTTTGGCAGTGATATCGCTATTAGAAGTAACAGCTGCAAAAATTGGCGAACTAGTGGTAGAGACCTCTTGTCCTATTTGAATGGTATTCCCTGTTTGTATCGTCACTCCTGTACCTGCAACGATGGTTACTTGCTTGTTATTAAACGTATTCCAATCGGTACTCGTCAAATAGCCATTGGCATTGGTTGTGGCGACTGGTATAGAAATGGTGTTACTGGATCTTGAAATCGGCGAACTAAACGTTAAGGGGGATTCAAAATCCGTTCCAGCTATTGCAGCTGCAACATTACCAGACCCATTTGCTTTCATGATACCATTCACTGCACCAGCACCACCGTAGGCAGCGCCAATCACATTTGCATTCCAGGTTCCAGATCCAATGGTGCCCAAAGTGGTGATCGAAGTGGCTCCTACAGTTGGTAAAGCACCTATGCTATTGTATGAAATAACCAATGCACTTGATCCATTGAAATTCGCTGATGATGCAGCACCCGTTCCACTTGTATTAAATGTAATGGAATTTATAGTAGATGCAGGAATGGTGATATCAGCCGTTCCATTAAAACTAACCCCATTGATTGTTCTAGGGTTTAGTAGTGAAGTTGCAGTGGCTGCATTACCTGTAGTATTTTGATTTAGCAAAGGAATATCAGCCGCCATTATGGTTCTAAAAACAGGCACCCCATTTGCAGCAGTTGGAGCTGCATAAAAATATTTACTTGTTTGACTGCTAAAAGGTGTTAGATAATCGACTCCAGCTATTGCAGCCGCAACCACACCAGATCCATTTGCTTTCATGATCCCATTGACTATACCTGCTCCCCCATGATTGTCATCTATAATTGCGCCTTCCCAAACTCCAGTACTAATTGTACCTAGGTTAGTGATATTACTTGAGCCAGCTGCTGGTGCTGCGCCAATTGAATTGTAGGAGATTGTTTTAGCAGAAGTACCATCAAAGCTTACTGGACTAGTTTGCCCAGATCCACTTGCATTAAAACTAATGGCATTGGCAATGGCAGAAGCGATTGTAATATCAGCAGATCCGTCAAACGCGACACCATTGATATTTTTTGTCGCAGCAAATTTCGTTGCAGTTGCTGCATTACCTGTTGTACTTTGATTGAGTGTTGGAATATCATTTGCAACAATCGTTCTAAAAGTTGGACTTGCATTTACACCTGAACTAGGCCCTGCAAAAAAACTATTTGCAGTTTGACTAGCATACACACCTAGTTTATTGTTAAACGTATTCCAATCAGTAGCAGATAAATAGCCCCCATTACTGGTAGTAGCAGCTGGTAATGACATGACGCCATTCACACTTGAATAGGATAAAGGACTAGCAGCAGATATTGCTGATCTTGCTCTAGCTTCTGTAAAATATAAATTCGTATTCTCGCCAATATTAAAAGTGGAGAGCGTAATACTTCCTGTTGTTAATCCGTTCACAGAACTAATTGCAGCAGGCATTAGCAATTCAAGCCAATTGGCTAAAACGGCAGGATCATTTGCACTCAAGACATAATTTTTACTATTATCAGTCCGGATAGCTATACTTCCAACCACCGAAGTTGAAAGCGCAAGCATCTGGGATTGATTGTTGACAACATAGCCACTTGAAAAAGAAATTGCTGGGATTTGTGAAGTAGGTATTTTACCTAGGCCATCTAATGTAGCGACTCCATTTTGAACCCCTAATAAATTACCATTGATTTTATTATTAAAAATCGACCAATCACTCGTACTCAAGTAACCACTATTGATATTATTCGCTTGAGGTATGGACACCGTATTTGAATTCAATGAAAATGGACTAGAAAAAGTCAAAGGCAATTGATAATCTGTTCCGGCAATTGCTTGATTGACTTTGCCAGAACCATTGGCCAATAAAATACCATTGATATTACCTGCTCCTCCATGTTCTTGATCGATAACAGTTGCAGACCAAGTACCAGTCAAGATTGTTCCTAATGTAGTCAAATTTGTAGATCCATTGGCCGGAGCTGCACCAATCGTAGTGTAAGAGATGGTACTTGCAGATGCTCCATTAAAGCTAGTGCCAGAAGTAGATCCTGACCCATTATTATTAAACGTTATCGCATTGGTTGTATTGGCACTGATGGTGATATCTGTAGTACCTGGGAAACTAACTCCATTGATATTTCTAGCTGTTTCAAATGCTGTAGCAGTGGACGCATTTCCAGTTGTACTTTGGTTTAGTACTGGAATGTCAGAAGCTACAATGGCTCTAAATATTGGATTCCCATTGGCAAGATTGGGTGCCGCATAAAACAATTTCGCAGTTTGCGACCCAAAAGGAGGCAGATAATCTGTGCCACTAACTGCAGCCGATACAATGCCTGAACCATTTGCTTTTAATAAACCAAGATTGCTGCCAGCACCTCCATAATTGGCGCCAATAATATTTGCGGCCCAAGTTCCCGTATTGATACTCCCTAAAGTTGTTATGGATGAAGATCCTATTGCGGGCGCTGCTCCAATGGTATTATAAGATACTTGTTTTGCTAAAGCTCCATTGAAACTGCCGCCTGGGTTCATACCCAATCCGTCGTCACTAAAGCCAATTTGATTGTTTGTATTTGCTTGTACAATAATATCTGTTGCGCCATCAAAAGGAATACCATTGATATTGACATTAGAGGCAAATTTTGTTGCAGTTGATGCGTTACCAGAAGTGTTGGAAGCATGATTAGGGATATCTGCAGCAACTAGACTTCTAAAGGTTGCAGTACCCACTCCTCCACTACTTGGGCCAGCAAAAATGGCATTGGCATTGGTATTGCCAGCCAAGCCAGCGATGGTATAATTAGGAATATTGATCGCTTGAGCACTAATGGAAGCTGCGCCAGAATTACCTGATGTTGTAATTGAATTAAAATGGTTGGTATAGGCTGTTTGAAAATGATCGAAATCCGATTTACTAATTAAACCTGCAGTGACAGATCCAGCACTGGCTAAAGGAATATTTAGTGTATGTGTTGAACCTACACTACTCCAATTGGGATTTAAACCTGCATTACCAGGAGTGGCCAATGTTTGAACTTGTCCAGTTAAACTATTGAAACTATATAATTGTGCATGATTGGTTACATTTTCCAGACCAACTTTAGATGGATGAATACCCGTTGCAATTTTTGCATCCGTAATGGCAGCATCCACTATTTTTGAGGTAGTAATTGCGTTAGTGGCGATTGTAGGTAATAAAGCAGTTCCAGTCAAATCACCATCCAATTTAAGGATACCTTTATTATTGATACTTGCATCAGGCGCACCAGCAATTAAAGCACCATCAATATAATCCTTAGTTGCTTTAACAGATGGATATTTCTGGTTTGTATAATCCTGTAATAAATTTAAATTAATAGATTTATTAGTTAACGATTCTTTAAGATCAATTCTGTCAGATAGATATATCGTATCCCTACTTAATAAATTATTATTAATCCTATTGGACATTGAAACAGTATCCGACAACTTTAATCGCTCATTGATCCGTTGAGATAAATACAAAGTATCCTCCATCTTTAATCGCTCATTGATACGTTGGGATATATACAAAGTATCTGACATCTTTAATCTTTTTTCGATTCTTTCAGAAATGAATGCTGTATCGAATGAAATGGATTGAAGTTGACTAGGCGTCACATATAACCTATTACTATCCGCCCTATCTAATTTTTGGTTTATTGCTATATTGATTAAATTGGCATCGGGATAATTTCCTTTTTTAGCATACCCGAATAGCATCGTTGCCGTATCAGATAAGTTTAATTTAGATTTCACTTGATTGCTTATAAAACTCGTGTCAAAAGATGACTTTTGACCACCAATTAAATTATAAGCGTAAGGAACAACACCAAAAATAGTGGTACCTAGATCGATCCATTCTTTGTTATAATCCCATTGTATCGATGGCGAAATGGGCGTGATGGCAATTTTTAGATTTAAATAATGTATACCAGAAGCCCAATCAATCTCATTTATATTTTGATTTATGCCATCAAAATGTGTCCCTTTCCCAATCGCAATATTAAAAACACCTGTTTGATCCGTTTGAACTTGATGTGATTCCGAGTATAATACAATTCCATTTGTTGCTTTATTTAAAATGGTTGCTTTGACATGAATGTTTCTACTATTGAGTGGATTATTTGCATGATCTCTAGCAATTGCTTGAAAGTAGATGCCTGCATTGGTCTCTTGGGCTTGCAGGTGAATAGATAATACTAAAAAAAATAAAAAATACAGAATAGAAGCAAGTTTTATACGCATATGGAGGATTGAAAGGCATTGTATACCAGAGTAGCAAATAAACTACAAAAGCCGCATTATAGACATGAGTCATGTGCCTCAATTTTTATTAAGTATTTATACTGAATAATGAAAGATTATCCAATATTATAAGGGGTTCTATTGAATTTAGAGTGGAATCTAAAAAAGAAGCTTGAATCAAACAACGAAATAATTCAATATGAAATGAATACATTTATATCCGTTAAAAATTATGAAAGCAAAAATACTCTTCCTTCTCTTCATCCAACTGAGCTTATTTGCTCAAGCATTTCACCTTGAAATGGAGGACAAAAAAGATATATCCATTGTTTCCGAAATCAATTCAGCAAACAAAGAAGCAAATAGACTAATCAATTTGTGGTATAACGGCAATGGAAATTCTAAATTAAAATTTAATAGGTACGACATTTACCCTGTATCAATATGGACAAAGCAGATTGAAAATGCATATGAATTAGCCACTAAAAATGGCTCAATTGAAATAGCATTTGATCTGAAAACTATTTTAAGTGCGGCGTATCATGATCAAACTAAATTCGAAAAAGCACTTCCCCTATTGGAAGAAGTTTATGCACAAAAAAGTAAATTAAACAAATACAGGTATGAGCAAACTTTAATTAAATTAGAAGAAGAATATAGAGCATTCAATTACATAGAAAAAGCAATTAAAATTAGAAGGGAAAGGATTGAACATAAATTTATCAATACCTATTGGGAGATATATAGAGATTGCGGGTTGATTGAGGCTGCTAAAATTGACTTTATTCAATTCGAACCTATTCCTCCGCTAGAAACTGAAAATAGACTTCAATACTACTCCAACTTAGGTGAATTATATTTCGCATTAAATCAATTTGATAGCGCAAAAATGATATTTACCAAGGGAATCAAAGAGGCGAAATTATTATTAAACAATAAAAATATTGGACAAAAAATTAGATTACAAAACTTAAATTTTTGGCTAGGTTGTTTAACTGGCAATACAGCAAAATGTGATATCGCTAGAGGGATATATACCAACGTGTTGCCAGATATCTATTTTGATATCAAAATGAGCAAAAACGATATCGACAATAAAATAGATAAAATCCTTTTATTGTCAGACTTCTTGATTCATAATAAACAATACAAAACAGCAAAAAAATATATAGATAGTGCTACAAATTATATGGTTGGAAGGACGATTAAAAATATAAGACTTAACTTATACAATACTAAATCTAAATACTTTAAAGCCATTGGTCAAGTTGATTCTGCGTTATATTATGTTGAATTGTACAATGAATATAGCAGGACATTAAATACGAATTTACAAAAAAATCAGTCCGTATTGCTATTGGCCGAATTAGAGATATCAAATAGAAGATCGGAACTAATCGCTAGTCAAGAAAGTAACCTAAAATATATTATAGAGTCAAAATCGCAGAAGCAACAATTGTTGATCTCTCTTTTCTCCATCTGTATTATTCTAGCATTTATGCTAGGCTTTTACCTGAATAATAAACAAAAATTAAAAAATAAAAGGCAAATTGAAGCGCAAAATATTTCATTATTAGAAAATAGTAAGAAAATAACAATTCAAAACGAAAAAAATGAAATGTTATTGAAGGAATTACATCATCGTGTAAAAAATAACTTACAGGTGATGTATAGCTTACTCAATCTTCAAAAAAGAAGAAATAAAGCAATAGAAACAAAGGATATTTTATCCTCCGTACAAAATAGGATTCAAACTATGGCCTTGGTTCATGAAAACTTATACAACTCCTCCTCTTTTGATTATATTGAATTAAGTAGTTACATCAAAACACTAGTTAACCACTTGCAATCAATTAATAAAGCTGAGGATAAAAATATCGAAGTACATTTTGATATACAAGCCAAATTGGAACTTCCAATTGAACAAGTGATATCAATAGGATTGATTGTGAATGAAGCCATATCCAATGCTTACAAATATGCCTTTAAAGGAAGAGCTTCAGGAAAAATAGATCTGCACATTGAAGAACGCAATGAGCGTATACACATAGAAATACAAGATGATGGCCCAGGATTCAACGATAAAGATGTGAAGGAATCAAGCTTAGGTATTAAGTTAATTCATATCATGTCTGCGCAATTAAATGCCAATTATGCCATGATTCAGGATCACGGAATACTTCACAAAATTGACTTTAAAATATAAATATGAGAGAAAAGAAAATATTGATACTCGAGGATGAAATCATCGTTGCACTTGACCTTCAAGAGCTATTAGAGACTGAAAAATACCATACTGTTGTTGCACATAATTTTTCTGAGGGAAACAAACAATTAAAAGCGTTCAAACCTCATTTACTGATCTGCGATATCAATCTTGGATCAGACAAAAATGGTATTGAATTTGCCAAAGCTGCTAAATTAGATTATCCTCAATTAGAGATTATATACGTGACTGCTTTTACCAATCATCATTTTATAGAAGAGGCTCAGGAAACAGATCCGTTCAATTTCATTGTTAAACCTTGGAATGATGAGCAAATTAAAGTATCTATTAATATTGCTTTCAAATACATTGAAGAAAAGAACATACAACATTCTATCTTAAGGGAATTAAGCTTATCTGAATATAAAATAGTAGACCTAATTGCAAAACAAAAAAAGAGCAAAGAAATAGCAGAAATGCTATTCATTTCTGAAAAGACTGTTCGCAATCATAGGTCCAATATCATCAAAAAATTAAATCTACCAAATGACAATAATAGCCTCTTAAAATGGGCTATTACCCATTTGAATAAATAAATAATTGCCTTACAGTCGATTTAATATTAAAATAAATAATATATAATAATTTTACTCAATACATTGAGGCATAAGCCTTATTGAAATAGGCTTAAAAAGATGTTAATTTGTAGCAATCCAATAAGGCGTGAAATCCTTTATAAATCTACCTTTAACTTAGTTCTGATGCCTACTTTTTGTATAAAAAAAACACTTGCTTTAACCTGTATCCTAAGCGCTAGTTTTCTTTCAATAACAACGCATGCCCAAACCCTTCCAGTTAAGAAAGACACGGTTTTGTCTCAAAGACAAAAAGACCGTTTGTTTTTGAAGCGAGACGGTGTAGACCGTGTGGCCAAGTTTAAAAAGGAGTTCACCAAAACCTGGAACAAGGTATTCATTGATTTTACGGACAACAATGTTATGTTGATGGCGGGGATGAACTTTGCTAAGCAAAATATCCGTGCCAATGATTACAGCTCGCCCTTTGTGTATGCGGTGGAGCAAAAAGATGTTTACAAGCCAGGTTTTATGGCGGGTTTTAGGGTAGATGGCAAATACAAGGAAAAACATCCTTATGCAGT
>CALPLN020000029.1 GCA_943324415.2 Sediminibacterium ginsengisoli
ACAACTGTTTTTTATTGACCTTCTTTTTCTTTAACCAGTCATTACCCCACAAATGTATCATGGGTTCATAGCCAACAAAAGCCAACAACTGCACCAATTCTTTTAAGGAAATTTTAGAGGGGTTATACACTATCTTTATTTCCTTTCTTTCAAAATGTGTTTGAGCGTGTATAATACCTGGATTTATTTTGTGTAAATTTTCCAACAACCAAACACAACTTACACAGTGAATTTGTGGTAAATAAAATACAACATGTGCTTGATCCCCTTGCTTAAATTGAATCAATTGATCCTGTATTGCCTGATTGTCTAAATAATTGAATTTGTCTGCCGTAAAAATTCCCTTTGCAGTAAGTCCTGGCATATTGGTCAAATCATAATATTGACACATGTCATTTTCATTCAATAACTGAAATACCATTTTGCAGCCATCGCAACAGAAGTATTTTGTATCAATGTGAATGGATGTATCACATTTAGTCCCGCAGTGGTAGCATTTTTCTTGCATATAAAGGACAAAGATCCTGCGTACACATGATTGCATTCATGATGCCACTCATGCATAAATATGACAAAAATCATACCCCCCAATCTATTTTAATGCAGCTAAAAAATTGGAGTCTGTTAGATTAATGGCTTCATAATATCCTTGTTTATACCATTTGCAACGGGCTAAATTAGCAATCAGTTGTTGTTGTAAAAGCGGATTTTGTAACATACTAACTGGCAATCCTCCTCTTTGACTCAAACGCATATATTGATCCAATGCTTTAGTTAAATCTTGTTTAGTATAAGCAGTTACAAAAGCTTGAACCGATTTGAATTGATTAAAAGAATTTGGAGCATTAAGATAAAATTGTAAGACAAATTCACTCACCGTACCTTGTAAAAATAACTTAGCATAATTAGAATCTGCATACAGTGCATTTGCTGGCACCCAAAGATTTGGTATGATTCCTCCTCCACCATATACCGTGTTGCCTTTAGGTGTCTTATAAGATTTGCCAATCGATGCTGTATCCTGAGCACCCCCATTTGATTGCACTATTCGCTCTATAAAATCATGCTCATAAGCCATCTTCCCATTTTGATAAGGACGTTGAATATTGCGCCCCAATGGGGTAAAATATTTTGCAGTCGTCAATCTCAATGCACCTCCATTGGATAATCTAAACTGTTGTTGTACCAATCCTTTTCCAAAAGACCTTCTTCCTACCACTTTTGCTCGATCCCAATCTTGTAATGCTCCTGCCAACACCTCACTTGCAGAAGCGGAACTTTCATCCATCAAAATAGTCAGCCCACCTTCTTCGAACAATCCTTCTCTTTTGCTATAATAGTCTACTCTTGGCGCATGCAATCCTTCTGTGTATACAATTAGTTTATTACCAGGCAATACCTCATCAGCAATAGCAACTGCCTCCGACATCAATCCGCCACCATTGCCTCTTAAATCGATTACTAAAGACTTCATCCCCTTTAATAACAAAGGCTCAAGTGCTTGCATGAATGCTTCATAGGTTCTGTCAGCGAATTTGTCAATTTTAATGTACCCAATCGTATCAGATACCATATAAGCTGCATCAATCGGAGAAACAGGAACAGAGGCTCTAATTAAATTAAAAACCATTTTTTGTTGATTACGCAACACTGCTAGTTTTAAATTTTGTTCAGCAGGTCCTTTTATTTTTCGCTTGATAGCTTCCCCATCTAGTTTATTTCCAGATAATTTAACTGTATCATCTGCCGTCAATAAAATATCACCCGTCTTTAATCCAGCTTTAGCAGCGGGACCCTCAGGCATGACATACGCTACAAAAACACTATCTCTAAATTGCTGAAACTCTATGCCTATCCCTTTAAAATTGGGTTGCAATTGCTCATTTGCTTCAACTAAATCTGCCGGAGGAATATAGACCGAATGTGGATCTAATTGTGCTAAATAAAAATCAGCCAACTTGGTTTGTGTACTATCTAAATTAACGGTTTCAACATATTTTGATTTAACCAATTCAATGATCTCATCCATTGCTGTACTTTTCTTAAATACAGGCAATCCAATAGAAAAACTCCCTTTTAAAAAAATACCAATACCAATACCCAATAAAAGCACGACTGCGTAGGTAATTGGAGTCACCCAACTTGTCTGGGTAGAACGAGGCTGATTTTGTTGCATATTGTATGAATTCTTTGCAAATTTACATCAAATCAAAATGAAATAGCTAATTTCATGGCTTAGTTCAACTACCATGAAAAAGACGTACTTAATTGCAGATAGCGGCGCCACAAAATGTCAATGGACATTGGTTCAAAACGGCAAGCCTCAAACCATTAAAACAACTGGCATTAGCCCTTACTTTTTAAGTCTTGAAGCCATTGTGCAATTGGTAGAAAAGGCCTTTCAAAAAAAGACAGATTTAACCAAAGTGGATGCAGTCTATTTTTATGGAACCGGCTTAAGCAATCCTGATAATGTGGCTATTTTAAAAAAGGCATTAAAGACTGTTTTCAAAAATGCAAAATTAGATATTCAAACAGATTTAATGGCCATTGCTAGAGCAGCATGTCAGGACGAAAAAGGGGTTGTTTGTATTTTAGGCACTGGATCCAATGCCGGATTTTACAACGGCAAAAAAATTACCAAAAATAGTCCAGGGCTTGGCTATGTATTAGGAGACGAAGGCAGTGGCGCTTATCTTGGAAAAAAAGTATTGCAGTATTTTTTATATAAAACATTTGATGAGGAGTTGATGAATATGTTTGAAAAAAAATACAATTTGGATCGAACTACCATTTTAAATAAAGTCTATAAAGAACCTACTCCCAATAGTTATATTGCAAGCTTTACAGATTTCTTGGTCGAAAACAGAGGACATTATATGATCGAAAATATCATTGAAGATGGCCTAAACGATTTCTTCTTTACGCATTTGAATAAATTAAATGAATCCTGGTTATACCCGATCCATTTTGTAGGAAGCGTGGCCTATGGATTCAGAGATGTATTAAAACAATTGGCAGAAGGATATGAAATTGAATTGGGTAAAATTGTTAAATCACCAATGGATGGCCTGATTCAATACCATAGCAAACACTAAGTTTACATGCACGATATAGAACCTTATTATCATTGGCGACATTTATATACCGCAGAAGCCGATCCGAAGTCCATATTTTATGGTAGGACCTATAGTGAATTTGAATTTTCACAAGCAGTGTACAACTATTTTATTCATCCTCAGTGGGACGAATTTGGCAGTAAAACCTTGTATTTAAAAATCTTATTTACAGACTATGATGCAAAATTTGCAATCATAGAATTTATTGGAGAATGGAATGACACGATCGAGAATGATATCATGGAATTAAAACGCGAAGTCCTTGACAAATTAATGGCAGAAGGTATTATTAAATTTATTTTGATTGCCGAAAATGTATTCAATTTTCATAGTGGGGATAAAGATTATTACGAGGAATTATACGAAGAATTATCCGACGAAGATGGCTGGGCCGTATTAGTCAATTTTAATCCTGCAGCCCAACATGATTTTTTATTACGCAAACTAAACCGATACATAGAGCTGATGGAAATCAGTGCCTGGAGAACGTATAAACCAGAACATTTCTTTCAATTCATTGATCAAAAATTGAGTCAACGGTTGGGTTTGTAAAAAGGGCTTTAATTGTAAAATATCGTTGAGAAAATTCCGCTCAATTAGACAGTATTAATAAACAAGATCTTCGTAGGCTGACAATAATTCTCTATGCGCATGGTCATCCTTGGCCAATTTGGTGGCAGCCAATCCTTTTTCGTACCACTCAATGGCAGCCTCTCTTTCAGTCAAGGCCTCCAAACATTTTGCGAGATGATAATAAGACCCTACATAATCAGGTGACTCAGTTAATATATCAGTGAATAAGGTTTTAGCCTTTTGCAAGTCCCCTATTTTGACATACTCCAAAGCCAAAGCATGTCTTAAAAAGTTATCCTTAGGTTGTTGATTTAAAAATTCAATAATTCTTTCAATTCGTTGCATCTTATCTTATATTTGCATTAGTTGCATAAACAACCAAAAAGTATTAGACTATGAAGCTATTAGTTTGCATCAGCAAAACACCAGACACCACATCTAAAATTGCCTTCACCGAAGGTAATACAAAGTTCGATGAAAACGGCGTACAATGGATCATCAACCCCTACGATGAGTGGTATTCACTTGTAAGAGCCATCGAAATGAAAGAGCAAGATCCTACTGCTACCATTCACCTTATTACGGTAGGTGAAGCAGATGCAGAACCAATTATCAGAAAAGCTTTAGCACTTGGTGGCGATGAAGCCATCCGTGTTAATCTACAAAGCAATGATTCATTTGTAGTCGCAAGTCAAATTGCCGCAATTGCAAAAGAAGGTGCTTATGATTTAATCCTTACAGGAAAAGAGACCATTGATTACAATAGCGCTTGTATTGGGTCTATGTTATCTGGCTTATTAGATTTGCCTTTTGTATCTCTTGCAAATAAAATGCAATTAAACGGCAACACAGCAAGCATTCAAAGAGAGATTGAAGGTGGTGAAGAAACTTGCGAACTGACACTTCCTGCAATTGTGAGCTGTCAAAAAGGAATGGCTGAACAAAGAATTCCAAATATGCGCGGTATCATGGCTGCAAGAACAAAACCTTTGAAAGTGGTTGAGCCTATTGCTGTTCAAGCAACTACATCTATTCAAGCTTATGATTTACCTCCAGCCAAGTCTGGTGTAAAATTAGTTGCAGCTGATAATGTTGAGGAACTAGTAAGATTATTAAAAGAAGAAGCAAAAGCATTCTAAACAATTCAAATCGAAAAAAAATGGTACTTATATATATTGATCAAGCCGACCAACAAATTAAAAAATCTTCTCTAGAAGCCATCTCATATGGTGCTGCACTTGCCAAGCAATTAGGCGTATCGGCTGAGGGGATTATGTTAGGTACAGTAACAGACGACTTAAGCAGCTTAGGAAAATATGGATTGCAAAAATTGCATCATGTTGCGGATACCAGTCTAAATCATTTTGACACCAAGGTATTCACTCATGTACTTACAGATGCTGCAAAAGCGACTGGCGCAACCGTCCTGGTTTTTGCACATAATTTAAATGGAAAAGCAATTGCACCAGCAGTAGCAGTTAAACTACAAGCTGGTATCGTTACAGGAGCAAATAGCTTACCCAATACAAGCAATGGCTTTACGGTGACTAAAACGGTATTCTCAGGTAAAGCATTTGCTCAAATCAATATAGACACGCCTATTAAAGTGATTTCTATAAACCAAAACTGTTTTGGTGTCCAAATGCATGATGGTCTCGCAACCGTAGAAGCATTGTCTATCTCCATTCCGTCATCCTCCATTAAAATCACTTCTACCCACAAAGTAGAAGGAGATGTACCATTGACCGAAGCGAATATTGTAGTAAGCGGTGGACGTGGATTAAAGGGACCTGAAAATTGGGGTATTATTGAAGATCTTGCTAAAGTATTGGGAGCAGCAACGGCATGTAGCCGTCCTGTATCTGATTCTGACTGGAGACCACACCACGAGCATGTAGGCCAAACGGGTGTTCAAGTAGCCCCTAATTTATATATCGCAGTCGGCATTTCTGGTGCAATCCAACATTTAGCTGGAGTGAACAGAAGTAAAACAATTGTGGTGATCAATAAGGATCCAGAAGCGCCATTCTTTAAAGCGGCTGATTATGGTATTGTAGGGGATGCATTTGAAATTTTGCCAGTTTTAACTGCTGCAATACAAAAAACAAAGGCCTAATTCAAATCAATACTTTTTTGCTTTAACTTTGTAAAGCAAATCATCTTATGCAAAAAATTGAACTAGAAATTGTTGCGCTATCCCATAGCATCACCCAATCTAACTCCTATGCTGTTATTTTAGGAGAAGTCAATGGATTGAGACGATTACCGATTGTCATTGGTGGTTTCGAGGCACAAGCTATTGCAGTTGCATTAGAGAACATGCATCCTTCTAGACCATTGACGCATGATTTGATGAAAAATTTCATGACTGCATTTGATGTTCAATTACAAGAAGTCTATATCTGTGATTTACAAGAAGGCATTTTCTATTCTAAATTAGTTTGTCATAATACAAATGACACAATAGAAATTGACAGCAGAACTAGTGACGCATTGGCTTTAGCTGTTCGTTTCGGTTGTCCTATTTATGTGTATGAGCATATACTAGACCAAGCAGGATTGGCCAATGAGAAAGCTGAAAAGATGGATGCGCCAACCTCAATTACAAAAACTTCCGAGCGAAGCGACTTAGCAAAACTTTCACTTGCCGAACTCAACGAATTATTGGGTGAAGTATTAGAACAAGAAGATTATATCCGTGCCATTGATATCAGAGATGAAATCAATAAGCGAACTGAACCAAAGCAGCCCTAGGATGATTCAATTCCCAAACTGCAAAATCAATCTTGGTTTATCTATCATTGCAAAGAGAGCAGATGGATACCATGAGCTTGAAACCGTATTTTATCCCATTGGACTTTCAGATGCATTAGAAATTTTACCTGCTGACAGTTTAACATTGACTCAGTCAGGCATTGCTGTTCCAGGAGATCCTGAACAAAATCTATGCTTGAAAGCGTATCATTTACTCAAGAAAGATTTTCCTCAGCTTCCTCCTGTTCAAATACACTTACATAAAAATATTCCAATGGGTGCCGGATTAGGCGGCGGATCAAGTGATGGGAGTTTTGCCTTAATGCTTTTAAATAAACAATTTTCTCTTGGCTTAAATGACATTCAATTGCTTGATTACGCAAGTCAACTTGGTAGCGACTGCCCATTTTTTGTGTACAATAAAGCATGTCACGCAAAAGGAAGAGGAGAGATTTTAACCCCAATTGACTTGGATTTATCAAATTATCAATTTGTATTGGTACATCCAGGGAAACATATTTCTACTGCATGGGCATTTCAACAATTGACCCCTAATACTAAATCAGAAAGTATACAATCTATCATAGACAAGCCTATTGGCGAATGGAAAGATTGTTTAATCAATGATTTCGAATCTCCTGTATTTAAAGCAGCACCTACCCTATCCGATATTAAAGATCAGCTCTACCATTTAGGCGCCATTTATGCAAGCATGAGTGGATCAGGCAGTTCCTTATTTGGCATTTTTCCAAAAAATCATTTTGAGCATGCACCTTCTATTTCGCATGCAGAACGTATTGACCTAGTATAGATTTTCAAACCAAAGCGGCATTGCGAACGTTCGTTATTAGAAAATATTTAACGATAACGTTTGTATTTTGTATTATTTCAAATGGTTGGTAATTTTATTGAAAATCCTCTCGAAAAAACTCCATTTTATTGTAATTTTCAAAGAATCGATTCTTTTTGTTACAATAAATACACTGCGTATGTCACAGCAACAACCATTTGGATTATACCACCCCGATTTTGAACACGACGCCTGTGGGATTGGATTTGTCGCCCATATCAAAGGCATTAAATCCCATCAAAATATCGGTGACGCTTTGACCATTCTCGAAAATATGGAACACCGCGGAGCAAGCGGTAGCGAAGCCAATACGGGTGATGGCGCAGGAATCATGATTCAAATTCCACATGAATTTTTCTTTAACGAACTGTTGGCACAAGGACTCCATTTGCCGAATTCAAAAGAATATGGCGTTGGATTTTTATTCTTCCCAACAGAGAAAGGCATTGCAGAAGAATGTAAAGCCATCTTTGAACGTGCTGCAGAAAAAGTGGGCGTAGAAATTATTGGCTATCGTAAAGTACCTGTGAATAAAACCAATATTGGAAAGACTGCCTTGTCAGTAGAGCCCATCATGGAGCAAGTGTTTATTAAACGCCCAGATCATATCACCGATGCATTGGCCTTTGAACGTAAATTATTTATCTTAAAAAATTACGCAACACATACCATTAATAATACAATTAAAAAAGAAGCAATTGGATTTTATATTGCTTCCTTATCTCAAAATGTGATTGTGTACAAGGGACAATTGACAAGTCATCAGGTGCGTGATTACTTTACAGACTTAAGTCAAAAAACAGCTGTGTCTGCTTTTGGATTGGTCCACTCAAGATTTGCCACCAATACCTTCCCTTCTTGGAAATTAGCACAACCCTTTAGATATATCGCACACAATGGAGAGATCAATACATTGCAAGGAAATTTAAACTGGCTAAGATCAGGTGAAGCAAGTTTCTTGTCCCCCTATTTTAGCAAAGAAGAATTAGAAATGGTCTTACCCATTGTTAGTTCTGGACAATCTGATTCCGCATGTTTAGACAATGTCATTGAACTATTGACACTTTCTGGAAGATCATTACCGCATGTGATGATGATGCTGATTCCAGAAGCATGGGATGGCAATGAGTTGATGGACCCAGTCAAAAAAGCGTTCTATGAATTTCATGCTGCCATTATGGAGCCATGGGATGGACCTGCTTCCATTTCATTCACGAACGGACAAATCATTGGTGCTACATTAGACCGAAACGGATTAAGACCATCAAGATATTGTGTTACGAATGACGATCGTGTTATCATGGCATCAGAGACAGGAGCATTGCCAATTGACCCATCCATCATTATTGAAAAAGGCAGATTGCAACCTGGTAAAATGTTTGTAGTGGACATGGAAGCAGGATGTATCATTAGCGATACCACATTAAAAAATACAATTTGTAGTGCACAACCTTATGCTGATTGGTTAAACCAATACAAGATTCGATTGGAAGAACTTCCTGAACCAAGAATACAATTCACCCATCTTGAACAGGACCAAATATTTAAATACCAAAAAGCATTTGGTTATAGTAAAGAAGACCTAGACTGGATCATCACGCCAATGGCCATGGAAGGCAAGGAACCAATTGGTTCAATGGGGACAGATACGCCACTTGCTATTTTAAGTGACCAAGCACAACACTTAACAAGTTATTTTAAACAATTGTTTGCACAGGTGACCAATCCGCCCATTGATCCTATCCGAGAACGCATGGTCATGTCACTAGCAACGTTTGTGGGTAGCTTAGGAAATCTATTGGTAGAAAATGCCATGGATAGTCACTGTGTTGCGTTGAAGCATCCGATATTGAACAACCATGAATTGGAAAAAATTAGAAGTATTGATACGGGTGTATTCCAAGCTAAAACATTGCAATGTTATTTTAGAGCAGATGGAAAAGAAGGTGCTTTAAAAAGAGGACTAGATCGTTTATGCCGATACGCAGTGGACGCTGTAGAAGATGGATTTGAAGTCATAGTATTAACGGATCGTTCTATCGATTCAGAACATGCAGCCATTCCAAGTCTGCTTGCTTGTTCAGCAGTGCATCATCACTTAATTCGAAAAGGATTAAGAGGTAAGGTTGGTATCATTGTGGAAGCTGGTGACGTCTGGGAAGTGCACCATTATGCTTGCTTAATCGGATTTGGCGCAACCGCAATCAATCCATACTTAGCACTTTCATCTATCAGAGCCATGAAACTTGCTGGCAAATTAAAAACGGATGATGATACTGATAAATTAAAAAAGAATTATATCAAAGCCGTGAATGAAGGATTGTATAAAGTGTTTTCTAAAATGGGCATCTCTACCCTACAGTCTTATCAAGGTGCGCAAATTTTTGAAATCATTGGTATCAATCAAGAAGTCGTTGATCGTTATTTCACTGGAGCAACTTCTAGAATTCAAGGGATGGGATTGGATGAAATTGCAAAAGAAATTTTAGCAAAACATGAATTGGCCTTCGCAAAAAAATCGGCTCCTATAGATCGCTTACCTGTTGGTGGGATCTATCAATGGAAACGAAGAGGAGAAGCCCATTTATTCAATCCTCAAACCATCCATGCATTGCAACATGCCACGAGTACTGGAGATTATGCAGGCTTCAAAAAATATTCCAAGTTAGTCAACGAACAAACCGAAAAAGCTTACACCATTAGAAGCTTATTTGATTTTAAACCTACTAGACCAAGTATTTCAATAGAGGAAGTAGAACCCGCTTCTGCCATCTATAAACGCTTTGCTACGGGTGCCATGTCTTTTGGATCCATCTCTTGGGAAGCGCATACCACATTGGCAATTGCCATGAACCGCTTGGGTGGCAAAAGCAATACAGGAGAAGGCGGCGAAGATCCAATTCGTTATCAAAAAATGGAGAATGGCGATTCTATGCGTAGTGCGATCAAACAAGTAGCAAGTGCAAGATTTGGTGTGACAAGCCAATACCTTACAGAGGCAGACGAGATTCAAATTAAAATGGCACAAGGTGCAAAGCCAGGAGAAGGCGGACAATTACCCGGCGATAAAGTAGATGAATGGATTGGCAGAACAAGACATTCCACCCCTGGAGTTGGTTTGATCTCTCCACCACCACATCATGATATTTATTCTATCGAAGATTTGTCACAATTGATTTTTGATTTAAAAAATGCCAATAGAGCTGCGCGAATCAATGTAAAATTAGTCTCTAAAGCAGGGGTTGGCACCATTGCAGCAGGAGTCACTAAAGCTAAAGCCGACGTGGTCTTGATCGCAGGATTTGATGGCGGTACAGGCGCTTCTCCATTGAGCTCTATTAAGCATACAGGTTTGCCATGGGAATTGGGTTTGGCAGAAACACATCAAACTTTAGTAAAAAATAATTTGAGGTCACGTGTAGTAGTGCAAGCGGACGGTCAAATGAAAACGGGAAGAGATATTGCCATTGCAACCTTATTAGGTGCCGAAGAATGGGGCGTGGCCACTGCAGCTTTAGTAGTAGAGGGTTGTATCATGATGCGCAAATGTCATATGAATACTTGCCCAGTGGGTGTGGCTACACAAGATCCTGAATTGCGTAAGCGATTTAAAGGCGACCCAGACCATGTAGTTCGATTCTTTGAATTCATTACAGAAGAACTTCGTGAGATCATGGCTGAGTTGGGCTACCGCACAATCAATGAAATGGTGGGGCAAGCAGATGTATTGACAATGCGTAAAAACATGCAACATTGGAAATACAAACATCTAGATCTAAGTGCGATATTGTACAAAGCTCCAGCAGATGCATCAGTTGGATTATTCCAAACAGCAATCCAAGATCATGGATTAACGGAAGTATTGGATTGGAAATTACTAGCAGCTGCAAAACCTGCATTGGAACAGCAAACAAAAGTAAAAGCCGAGTTCCAAATTAAAAATACTGATAGAACGGTGGGTACTATTTTATCCAATGAGATAACAAAAAAATACCAAGAAGCTGGCTTAGCAGACCACACCATTCATTTTAAATTCACTGGGACAGCTGGACAAAGTTTTGGCGCCTTCAATACAAAAGGTGTCACCCTAGAATTAGAAGGAGATGCAAATGATTATTTTGGAAAAGGATTAAGTGGCGCAGAATTAATTGTGTATCCCGATAAAAAAGCACCCTTTGTGGCAGAACAAAATATACTGATTGGTAATGTGGCTTTATACGGCGCCACAAGCGGCAATGCCTTTATTAGAGGTAAAGCTGGAGAAAGATTTGCTGTAAGAAATTCAGGTGCGTCAGTGGTGGTAGAAGGCATTGGAGATCATGGTTGCGAATACATGACTGGAGGCGTTGCGGTGATCTTGGGATCAACTGGTCGAAATTTTGCAGCAGGAATGAGTGGAGGAATTGCCTACGTCTACAATCTAGACAATGATTTTGCAAGTCTTTGTAATCATGAAATGGTAGACTTGGATCCACTTGATGCTTCTGATACCATTTTATTACAAAATAGGTTAACAGCACATCATGAAAAAACTGGAAGCGCAGTGGCAAAATTTGTGCTAGCAGATTTTGATCAGCAAGTCAAACATTTTATCAAAGTGTTTCCACGTGATTATAAAAATATTTTAGAAAAAAATAGACAACTTAACTATGGGAAAGCCAACCGGATTTAAAGAATATACTAGAGCACTACCCAATAAATTACCGGTAGCAGAAAGAGTTACAAACTATCATGAATTTGTGGAGCGAATGCCAGAACAACAATTGAATGAGCAATCTGCAAGATGCATGAATTGTGGGGTTCCTTTTTGTCACAATGGTTGCCCTTTAGGCAATATCATTCCTGAATTCAATGACGCGGTCTATCATAAAGAATGGAAAGAAGCCTATGATATTTTAATCTCCACCAATAATTTCCCAGAATTTACAGGCCGCATTTGTCCTGCCCCTTGCGAAAGTGCCTGTGTTTTAGGCATCAATCAACCTGCAGTCACAATCGAAGAAATAGAAAAAAATATCATTGAAATTGCTTTCGAAAAAGGTTTTGTTCAACCCCGTAAACCCATTAGTAGAACAGGGAAAAAAGTAGCAGTGATTGGCTCAGGACCAGCTGGATTAGCGACTGCTGCTCAATTAAATTATGCAGGACATCAAGTTACCGTTTTTGAACGTGATCCAAAACCAGGAGGATTACTTAGATTTGGTATTCCTGATTTTAAATTAGAGAAAACAGTTGTAGAAAGAAGGATTCAATTATTAGAGCAAGAAGGCATTGTCTTTAAATGCAATGCAAATGTGGGTTCAACTATTAGAGTAAGTGATTTAAATCGCGAATTTGATGCCATCGTATTAGCGGGAGGATCAACTATTCCAAGGGACTTACCTGTTCCAGGAAGGGAATTAAAAGGCGTTCACTTTGCCATGGATTTTTTAAAGCAACAAAATAAGCGTGTCAGCAATTTACCCATTGACGCTGACGAATTAATTGCAACCAATAAAAATGTAATCGTAATTGGAGGTGGTGATACAGGCAGTGATTGTGTAGGCACGTCCAACAGACAATCTGCAAAACACATTACTCAGTTTGAATTATTACCTAAGCCTCCAGAAACCAGAGCAGATTATATGCCGTGGCCGACCTACCCCATGTTGTTAAAAACAACCACTTCGCACGAAGAGGGCGTAGAAAGATGGTGGAATGTTGCTACAAAAGCATTTGTAGGCGACGAAAATGGAGAACTTAAAGGGATACAAATAGTGGATGTAGCATGGACCGCTTCAGCAGATGGAAGAGCAGCACAATTTAAAGAAGTAGAGGGCAGCCTTAGAGAAATACCATGTGAACTCGTATTATTAGCCATGGGCTTTATGCATCCTCAAGCAACTGGATTGATTGATCAATTGGGCGTTGAGTTAGATGAAAGAGGGAATGTAAAAGCCAACGAGCAACAATATAAAACCAATCAGGATAAAATATTCACTGCTGGCGACATGAGAAGAGGTCAATCCTTAGTGGTTTGGGCCATTAGCGAAGGACGAGAATGTGCAAGACAAGTAGACCTATTTTTAATGGGCTCCTCTTTGTTAGAATCGAAAGATAGTAGCTTATTGTCAAATGGGGCTTATGCCACCATTTAATATATTAAAATAAATTACATATTTACTTTTTCATATTATTTTAATAAAAATGGACCTTTTTGGTCCTTTTTTATTAAAACTTTTCCACAATCTAAATTTGAAATCTTTAATTAAATTATATTATAATTTCATTTATAATCAATACTGTATTGAATTTTAAGGGTTTTGATGCAGCTTATTTAAATATATTACATTTATTTATATTTATATTTATTTTAGATTAATTATCAATTTTTAGTATTTTTAGTTTGTAGTAATTCATATATACTATTATTTAATATCAACTCTCCTATGAAAAATGAAATTGTTCAAAAATGGGCCCCTTTTCTACTCTTAATTACAGTAGCCATTGCTGCTTTATTTGTTCCTCAATTACCAAATTATATTGGAGATGCAAGCACCTATAGTCCTGCAGATATTGCATGGATCTTAGTCGCTACTGCATTGGTGTTTATTATGACACCGGGACTCGCCTTCTTTTATGGTGGCATGGTACATCGTAAAAATATCATCTCTACCATGATAAAGAGCATCGTATCTGCAGGTTTGGTGACCATCATTTGGGTGACAATAGGATACAGTTTGAGCTTCGGAGAATCGATCAATGGAATCATTGGCAATCCGATGACCCATTTATTCTTTAAAGGCGTGGCCAATGGTGCACCAGTTTTACAAGGTGGCGTCCCATTAACGATCCCTTTATTGTTGTTTGCCTTATTTCAATTGATGTTCGCCATCATCACTCCTGGTTTAGTAGTAGGTGCTGTTGCTGAACGAATCAAATTCACTTCTTATATCTTATTCATTGTTTTATTTATCCTTCTAGTATACGCACCATTGGCGCATTGGTCTTGGCATCCAAATGGTTTTCTATTGAAAATGGGTGCATTGGATTTTGCAGGCGGAACAGTCGTCCATATTAGTGCAGGCTGTGCAGCATTAGCCGGCGCAATTGTATTAAAATCAAGACGTGCTAAATTAGAACAACAAGAAATTCCACCAGCAAATATCCCTTATGTATTAATAGGCACTGGCTTACTTTGGTTTGGCTGGTTTGGATTCAATGCAGGTTCTGCGCTAGGTGCAAACAGCCTTGCTGTGAATGCATTCGCTACTACCAACACTGCAGCCGCTGCTGCAGGACTGGCATGGATGTTCTTTGATGTAATGAAAGGTAAAAAACCATCAGTTTTAGGATTTTGTATTGGCGCAGTCGTTGGATTGGTTGCGATTACTCCAGCTGCTGGTTTTGTAGGCGTTCCTCAAAGTATTTTTATTGGTGTAGTCGGCGCAGTGATTTCTAATGTGCTAAGCCATGCATTTAAATTATCAAGAGTAGATGATACATTAGATGTATTTCCTTGT
>CALPLN020000030.1 GCA_943324415.2 Sediminibacterium ginsengisoli
AAGTGTATGGTGCTGTGGATCCTGCGAGTTATGGTTATTCTTTGAGCGCTCCACTATTGGGTGGCGATGTATTAATTGGAGCTTTGTCTAGAGTTACAGGAGAAGCAGTAGGCGCTTATGCAATCGGACAAGGAACATTAACAAATTCGAACTATGATATCACTTATGTAGGAAATAATTTTATAATTACAAAGTTGCCACTAACGATTGCTGTAACTGCTGGTCAAACGAAAGTGTATGGTGCTGCGGATCCTGCGATTTATGGCTATTCCTTAAGTGCACCATTATTGGCTAGCGATGTATTATTGGGATCATTAACTAGGGTAGCAGGAGAGACAGTAGGGCCATACGCTATCAGTCAAGGAACATTAACAAATCCAAACTATGATATCACTTTTATAGGTAATGATTTTACGATCACAAAAAAGGCATTAACCGTAACAGCAACTGCATTAGATAAAATATATGATGGCAATACATTGGCATCTGTTAGTTTGTCAAGTACTGATATAGTTTCAGGTGATATAATTTTGATTGCCAATGCTTCGGCCACATTTGACACAAAGGAAATAGGTATCAATAAGATAGTTACAGTTAGTGGAATGAGTATTAGTGGGTTGAATGTGGTTAATTATAGTTTAACGAGCACATCTGTTACAACTACTGCAAGTATATCAGCCCCAGCAACCATCATTTTTGATTTGCCCAATGCATTTACACCCAATGGAGATGGCATGAATGATGAGCTTAAATTAATTACCAATGCGGGGGTGACTTCATTGACAAGTTTTAAGATATTCAGCAGATCTGGAAATTTGGTTTTTGAGTCTAGAGATTTATCCAGAGGTTGGGATGGAAGATACAAGGGCAATATACTCCCTATAGACGTTTATTATTGGACGGCTGCTTATGTAGATAGAAACAATGTTACTAATTCTAAAACTGGGACAGTCCTTTTGTTAAAATAAGTTTGAAATTTAAATATTACATATCATTCATTTCTTTGGTTTTCTTTTTGAAAACAAATGCACAAGAGCTTGTTCTATCTCAGCCTTTTGCAGCTGCTCAATTCTTAAGTCCTGCTTCTGTTGGTAATGGGGTATTTGATCAGCGTATTCAATCTAATTATAGGAGTCAATCCATTGGCGGTTCAAATTTTGCAAGAACCATTGTAGTTGGATGGGATAGAAAATATAACAGAAAGGCGTTGGACCAAACCAATTACTTAGGGATAGGTGGTCAAATTATTTCTGAGCAATTAATGAACGGGTTGTTGAATACCAATTACATCACGTTTAATACGGCGTATCATTTGTTTTTAGATGGGGATGACTATTCAAATATCGCAATTGGCTTAGGAGTTACGTATGCGCAAACCAATTTAGATCGTTCTAAATTAAGGTTTGGTGACATGTATGACCCTTCGGGTAATTTATCGGGCAATCCAAGTTCTGAAATATTTTTATCCAATCCTGGTCGTCTATCAGCCAATACAGGTTTGCTTTTCACCAGACATTCAACAGATACGTATTTTCAGTTGAGTGCAAATGGCTTCTTTTTTGCAAAGCCTGATGTCACGAATTCTCCATTTAATGAAGCGCCCGGTATGCGTTCTGCTTTATTTGTGAATGTAGAAAAGTATTTTAATGAGGACTATACCTATTTATTCCATGGTGCATTTAGTAGTAGAAATAAGGAAAATAGTTATCTAGCAGGTGCAAGTATTTCTTTACCTATATTATGGAAGTTTGACCATGACAGAAGATTGTACCTAGGTTGTTATTATCGTGTAAAAGATGCCATTATCCCCTCTGTCAATATTATGATGGATGATTATATTTTTGGTATGAGCTATGATATATACAACAATGGATTGTCTGCTGCCGGAATTAGATCCAATAGTTTTGAATTGACTTTCTCTAAATCTTTTGGGAAACGTAAGCAAGAATTGATGCGTACTTTATTTGATTAAGCTGTTGTGATTAAAATACAATCGAACAGTTCACCCATTCAGGATCAAAATTAGCATTGTATTTTTTGTAAAAATTGATAGCTGGCTCGTTCCATTCTAAGACCTGCCAGTTCATACCATTGAATCCTTTTTCTTTTGCCTCTATAATCAACGCATCAAATAAAAGGCTTCCTATTTTTTTACCACGCATTTCTTCGGTCACTAAAATATCTTCTAAGTACATTCTTTGTCCTTTCCAGGTAGAATAGCGCACATAATATAAAGCCATACCTATAACCACACCTTGCACTTCGGCCACAAAGGCCCACCACACTGGATTAGCACCAAATCCACTTTCTTCAAAATGGGATAATGAAACGGTGACTTCGTCTGGCGCTTTTTCGTACACAGCTAGTTCTTGGATCAATTCCATCATGCGCTCGCAATCAGTTCGATTCGCTTTACGAATTATAATATCCATAGTGGTATCTATAAAGGTGAATAATTAAATAGAGGCTTTTGACAATGCTTGTGCAAGATCGGCTTCTAGATCTTCTATATTTTCAATCCCTACACTCATTCTTATTAATCCATCTGTAATGCCATATTTAATTCGCTCTTCCTTTGGTATGGACATATGCGTCATACTTGCAGGATGTGACACTAAAGTATCTACGGTGCCTAAAGAAACTGCACGGGTACATACTTCTACTGCATTGATAAATTTTTTGCCTGCATCAATGCCACCTTTTAGTTCAAAACTAATCAATGGAGCATGTTGCTTCATTTGTTTTTTGGCAATCTCGTGATGAGGATGCGTAGTCAATCCTGTATAATTTACATGTGCAATCGCTGGATGTGCTGCTAAAAAATTAGCCACTTTTGCTGCATTGCTACAATGTTTTTCCATTCTTAATTCTAAAGTCTTCATGCCCTGAATTAACAAGTAGGCGTCAAATGCATTGCTATTGCCTCCCATTAACACATGCCATTTCCAAGCTTTCTTATGCATGAATTCCAAATCCTTTCCTAACAACACACCATGTAACGCAGATCCATGACCATTTAAAAACTTGGTGGCAGAATGAAATACAAAGTCTGCTCCTAACGCAAAGGGTTGTTGTAAATAAGGTGTTGCAACGGTATTGTCAACAGACACTTTAATGCCATGTGCTTTTGCAATCATACAAATAGCTTTGATGTCCACACATTGTAGTGTCGGATTGGCGGGCGTTTCTAAGTGGATTAATTTGGTACTAGGGTTCGCTTGAATCGTATCTATTAAAACTTGTTCGTTGAGAATATCAATTAAAATAATTTTCACGCCAGCTTCAACCAATACTTTTTGCATCAATTCTTGAGAGCCGCCGTATAAAGAATAGTGTGAGATCAAGGTATCACCTGCACTTAGATTGCTGAAAAACAAAGTCGTCATAGCAGCTTGTCCACTTGAGTGTAACAATGCTTTTAACGCTAATGGTTCACCTTCTTCGTTCGTAAGTCCATGTGCTTCTAATGCTGCAATCGTTTCCTCTGCTGCAGTAAAAGTGGGGTTGCCCCATCTTGTGTACAACTTGGTTTTATCATCTCCTTTAAAACGTTCCATCCCTTCTTCGGCAGAACCAAAAGTAAAAGTAGAAGTTGCATAGATAGGAGTGGTGTGTGAAAAATTATCATTTTCATGTCCGGCAGTATGTAGTGTTACTGTACTGATTCCTTTAAATTTCTTTTTGCTCATATTGCGTTTGTTTGAATGATACTAATTCAGCTTTCTAAAGATACTATTAATAGGCCCATTTTACCCATGCTGCACCCCAAGTAAATCCTCCACCAAAAGCAGCTAAGATCAAATTATCTCCTTTTTTCAATTGAGACTCCCATTCCCATAAGCACAATGGGATTGTCGCGGCAGTGGTATTGCCATATTTCTCGATATTGATCATTACTTTTTCTTTTGGTAAGCCCACTCGGTTTGCTGTTGCATCAATGATTCTCAAATTGGCTTGATGTGGAACCAACCAAGCGATATCGTCTCCTGTTAAATTATGTTTTTCTAATAATTCTGCACTCACATCCGCCATGCCTGTTACTGCGAACTTAAACACGGGTTGTCCATCTTGGAATGCATAATGTTCTCTTGCCATTACGGTTTCAACAGAAGCGGGTTTTAAACTTCCGCCTGCTTTAAGGTGTAAATAGGCTCTTCCACTTCCGTCACTTTTTAAGATGGCATCTTGGAATCCATTTTCGTCTGCACTTGGTTCAAGTAATACAGCGCCAGCGCCATCTCCAAAGATGATACAGGTTGCTCTATCTGTATAGTCAACGATGGAGCTCATTTTATCTACTCCAACCACAATCACTTTTTTATATCTACCTGCTTCAACGAAGCTAGCACCAGTCGTCAAGGCGAAAAGGAAACCGCTACATGCCGCACCTAAGTCAAATCCAAAAGCATTTTTTGCACCAATTTTATCTCCAATGATATTTGCTGTGGCAGGGAATACCATGTCTGGAGTTACCGTAGCGCAAATAATACAATCAATATCTAAAGGGTCTAAATTCTTTTTTCTTAAAATCTCTTCAATTGCTTTTACAGCCATATCTGAACTAGCTTTTCCTGGCTCTCTTAATATTCTTCTTTCAGAAATACCAGTTCTGCTCCTGATCCATTCATCATTTGTATCTACTAGCTTTTCCAAGTCAAAATTGGTCAATTTGGTCTCTGGTACGTATCCTCCAACCGAGGTGATTGCTGCTTTCAGCTTTTGGGACATAGTTTGTTAGTTTGTTTGGGCCACAAATATCTTAAAAAATGCCTAAGAATGACCTAAAATAGCCATATTTCATTGCTTAAGTGTTATTTTTGGCTCCATTATGATTGCATTTTTACAAGGGAACTTTGTCCAATTGACCCCAGCTAAACTTATTGTTGATGTTGGAGGAGTAGGCTATGAAGTAAATATTAGTTTAAACACTTATGAATCGATCTCTGGAAAAGAGAAAGGGTTACTCCATACTTATTTACACATTACTGAAAACTCACAGGTTTTAGTCTGTTTCTTTGGTCAGGATGAGAAAGAATTGTTCTTACAATTGATCAGTGTTTCTGGAGTAGGTGCGAGCACTGCGAGGATGATGTTATCGGGTATGCGACCAGATGAAATCATTCGTGCTATCGTTCAGGGGGATGCAAGACAATTAGAACAAATTAAAGGGATTGGGAAAAAATCTGCAGAACGTTTGGTCTTAGAGTTAAAGGATAAGTTGGCAAAATTGCCAATGCAAATGTCAGGCGGATCAACATTTAGTAAGTCGACTCCTCATCAAGACGCGATTCAAGCTTTAGTTTCATTAGGGATTCAAAAAGCGGTGGCTGAAAAAGCAATCGATAAGGCGATACAATCAGAGGGTGCAGAGGTCTCTCTTGAAATTTTAATCAAACAAGCGCTCAAAAATTGTTAATCGATCATTTTAAATGTTTTTTTCTTGAGATTTTTTCACACTGTCATGTTATTGTCTGGTCTACTTCTATTGAAGCAGACGGGTCATGCGCAAGATTCGAGTAGATTAAAACCTCCATTTAAAGATACGATTACCAAAAAAACTGCAGATACTGTGGTGGGTAAGTTAAGGTATCCTATTGCGGATAGACGAACTGATTTCTTATCTCAGCCCAGCAACAATCCATTTGATATTAGAGATTCAAGTTTGCTTAAAAGGAGGGTAGATTATGATCCTACTACCAAGCAATATTATATTACAGAGAAATTAGGGAGTGGCTACAATCGATTTCCATCTACATTAAGTTTTGATGAGTTTTGGAAATTAAAAACACGTAAGGATGAGCAAGCCTATTTTATGCAACGTGCCAATTCATTGGGGGTATTGAATCGAAAAATCACAAGACCAAAAACCAAAGTATTCGATAGTTATTTTGATCGACTATTTGGAAAGACAGGATCGGATTTAAAAATTGATATTAAACCTGTTGGAGAAATCAATATTAAAGCGGGATACCAAGGACAGAATGTAAAGAATCCTACATTGCCTGAGCGCGCGCGTAAAAACGGTGGATTTGATTTTGATGCCAATACCAATTTTAGCATGAATGCAAGTATTGGTGACAAGTTAAGATTCCCAATCAATTTAAATTCTTTATCCAATCTTGGATTCGACAATCAGATTAAATTAAACTACAAGGGTAAAAAGGATGAGGTGATAAAGTATATCGAAGCGGGTAATATCAATTATATTTCACGCAGCACCTTAATACCAAGTACGCAAAATTTATTTGGTGTTAAAGCGCAATTGCAGTTTGGAAAATTATTTGTGACTGGTGCCATTGCGAATCAAAAATCTCAGCGTCAGTCCATGGCATTACAGGGTGGATCATCTACGCAAAGATTTCAGAAAAGACTAGATGACTATGAAGAAAATAGACACTTTTTATTAGCACAGTATTTTAGGAATAATTACAATAAGGCAATGAGTACTTTGCCGGTGATTAATTCACAAATCCAAATTAAGCGTATCGAAGTTTGGGTGACCAATCGGAATGGACAAACAACGAATGCTCGAGATGTAGTTGGTTTAACAGATATTGGAGAGCCTGTTTTAAGAACTGAACGTAAAACTTTAGAATCCAATCCTAATAATCCTTTTCCAGACAATAGTGCCAATAAATTATATTCAAAGATTATTAACAATCCTAATGCCAGAAATCCTGCAGGCGTTTCAACAGTATTGGCTCAAGAAGGATTGAGGTCTGCAGAAGATTATGAAAGAACTTTCGCAAGAAAATTAACGGAGAATGAATATTTTTTCAATGGACAAGTTGGTTTCTTATCATTAAACATTCCATTGCAAGCGGATGAAGTATTGGCTGTTGCATTTCAATATACCTATAATGGTAAAGTGTATCAAGTAGGTGAATTTTCTGAAGGAGTTGCGCTAGATCCAAATAAAGGGGTACAACAAATTTTGTTCTTAAAATTATTGAAAGCCACTACACAAAGAACAGATTTGCCTATCTGGGATTTGATGATGAAAAACGTGTACTCCTTAGATTTATTTGGGGCCATTCAACAACAAGATTTTCAGTTGAACATTTTGTATGAAGAACCTAGTGCAGGATTAAAAAGATATCTACCTGTTACCAATAAAGCATACGAAGGAAAATCTTTGATTAAAATATTGCAGTTGGATCGACTGAACAATCGAAATGATCCACAACCTGATGGGGTGTTCGATTATGTGGAAGGCTATACTGTGTTATCTAATATGGGTAGGATTGTATTTCCATTATTGGAACCCTTTGGTCAAGACTTGCAAAACATTGCTTTTGCTGGAATCGATTCTGCTGTGACGAAAAAATATATCTATCCTCAATTGTACCGTAATATCAAAGCGGAGGCGCAAACATTTGCCAATCTGAATCGATTTGTGATGGAAGGACAGGTTAAAGGAAGTGCGGGTGGTTCCGAGATTAGTTTAAATGCATTCAATGTACCGCCTGGTTCTGTGAGTGTACGTGCTGGCGGACAAATTTTAAAAGAAGGGATAGATTATATTGTTGACTATGGGTCTGGTACGGTAAGAATCATTAATCCTGGCATTTTGAGTTCTAATATTCCTGTGAATGTTTCTTTCGAAAACAATTTGGGATTTGGATTTCAGGAGAGAGGATTTAGAGCTTTAAGAATTGACTACTTAGCAAGTAAGAATTTTAATTTTGGTATTTCATCTTCACGTTTGAGTGAGCGTCCATTTTTTACCAAGACCAATTTTGGATCAGATCCTATTAAAAATGCGATGTATGGTTTTGATTTCAACTATAAAAAAGATTTACCTGGTTTAACAAGACTCTTAGATAAGCTTCCGTTTTATAGTACCAAAGCAAAGTCATCCATTGTAGCTTATGGAGAAGCCGCTATTTTAAAACCTGGACATGCGCAACAAATTGGGAAAGGCGGTTCAGGCGTTGTTTACCTAGACGATTTTGAATCCACAAGAACCAATATCGATTTAAGATTTCCATTCACCGCTTGGACATTGGCTTCCACACCATTGGATCGTTTTCCAGAAGGTGCTTTAACGGATTCTGTCGACTATAATAAAAATAGAGCAAGGCTAGCTTGGTACACGATAGAGCCTAATTTGCAAGATCGCAATAGTTCCAATAACCCATTGGCAAATAATGTAGCTGCATTGAGTGACCCTAGAATACGTCAGGTATTTACCAATGAATTGTTTCCTCAAAAGACAACCAATATTACGGATGTTCAATTGCCCACTTTTGATTTGAGTTATTATCCAAAAGAACGAGGCCCTTATAATTACAACTATAAAGATTTGGATGCAACTGGTAGGGTCAAAAACCCTTCAGATAAATGGGGTGGGATCATGCGTTCATTAGATCAGACAGATTTTGAAACAGGTATCATAGAGTATGTTGAATTCTGGGTACAAGATCCATTCATTAAATCTGCTGCAACAAAAGGTAAATTATATTTGAATTTAGGTAATGTCAGTGAGGACATATTGAAAGATGGCAGACGTTTTTATGAAAATGGTATGCCTACGCCGAGTATCCCTGCAAGTATTGACAGTTCTAGCTGGGGCAGGGTGCCAGTGAATCCTATACAAGTGACCAATGCCTTTAGCAATAACCCAGAAGATAGAAAGTTTCAGGATGTCGGATTAGATGGGCTAGGTGACGAGGATGAGCGTAGTAAGAAAGCGTATCTCATTAATCAAATAGGCAATAGTACTGTCGCGCAACAATTCATAAAAGATCCTTCTGCAGATAACTATGTTTGGTATCGTGATGCAAGTTATGATGCAGTGGGTGCAAATATATTAAGCAGGTATAAATATTTCAACAATCCTCAAGGCAACTCTGCTTTAGCTGGGAATAGTCAGTTTAGTAGTGCGGCAACTTTATTGCCTGATAATGAGGATTTGAACAGAGACAATACTTTGAATGAAACAGAAGCCTATTTTGAATATGAGATTGATTTACAAAAGGGGCAATTAGGAGTGAATGCTACAAGATATGTAACGGATTCAAAAACGGTGAATGTGACTTTGGCGGATGGTTCAAAGTCTTTGGAGAATTGGTATTTGTTTAGGGTGCCTATTAAATCATTCTCCAATAGAATGGGAGGAATTCGTGATTTTAAATCGATCCGTTTTTTAAGAATGTATTTAACAGGATTCGAAGACTCTATCACATTGCGTTTTGCTAAATTGGATCTAGTCCGCAATCAATGGAGACAGTTTGCTTATGATGTTGATAATTCTGGGGAGTATAAATTAATTACCCCTGAAAATAATACCGCTACCGTGAATACCATTGCCGTTAGTTTGGAGGAAAATGGAAGTAGAACGCCAGTTAACTATTTAGTGCCACCTGGTATTGAGCGTGTACAGTTATTGAGCAACAATGGAGTGAATCTTCTGCAAAACGAGCAGGCATTGAGTGTGCAGTTGAATCGTTTACAAAAGAATACAACACCTAGAGGTGTCTTTAAGACGATGAATATAGACATTCGTCGTTATGGCAATTTATCTATGTTCTTGCATGCTGAAAACAAAAATCAACCAGATGTTTCCGAGAAGGGCGTGGTTACGGCAGTACTTCGTATTGGACAAGACTTTCAAAATAACTATTATGAAATTCGAATTCCATTAACCACTACCAAAAGAAAAACCTATTCTATTGCAGAAGCAAGAGATGTATGGCCATTGGAGAATGAAATGAATTTAAGTTTAACCGATTTGGTGAAACTTAAAATAGATAGAGATAAACAGAACTTTAATTTTAGTAGTAAGTTTAGTCAAGTACAATCCAATAACCATACCTATTCGGTGATGGGTAATCCTAATCTAGGGGAGATTCGAGGCATCTTGATTGCATTTGAAAACACATCTGGTCAAAGTTTCATCGATGCGGAAGTATGGGTGAATGAGTTAAGGTTGTCTAACTTAGACGAACGTGGATCATGGGCTGCATTAGGTCGTATGGACTTAGTGTTAGCAGATCTAGGTACAGTTGCAGTATCAGTTAATAACAGAACTGCTGGCTTCGGTAGCATTGAGCAAAAAATGAATGAGCGATCTAAGACTGGATTTACACAGCTAGATATTGCTACAAATATTGATGCCGGGAAATTACTACCAAAGCAAACAAAAATATCTTTACCTGTTTTTGCAGGATTGAATAAGACACAAGAAAATCCTGAATTCGACCCATTTAATAAAGACATTCTATATGCGGATAAAATAAAATCTGTATCAGGTGCTATCAGAGACTCCATTAAACGAGCGTCAATAGACGAAACCACGATTAAGACGTTGAACTTCACCAATGTAAGATTCATGCCTGGAAAAAGGAATACCATGTTGAGCATTAGTAATCTGGATTTTAGTTATTCTTATTCTCAACTACAACAAACTAGCCCTTTGATTGAATTAAATCAGGTGGTGAAACAAAGAGGATCTGTTGGATATACTTTCAACAATACAGGCAAGTCCTATCAGCCTTTTTCAAAATGGATTAAAACTAAATCTCCTTGGTTCTCTTTGATAAAAGATTTTAATTTTTCACCAACACCAAGTTTAATCAGTTACAGAACAATATTTGATCGTCAATTTGGCGAGTATACACCTAGGATGGTTAACTCGTTTGATGGTACAACAGAAAAAGTAGAGACCACGTACGACAAGTATTTTACCATGGGGCGTATCTTTAACCTCCGTTGGCCAATTACAAGATCAATGAGTGTAGATTTGGTTGCTAATTTGAATTCAAGAATCGATGAACCAGATGGACGTATTGATACTAAAGAGAAAAAAGATTCCTTAACTAGAATGTTATTAAGGGGTGGACGTAATACTTTATACAACCAGCGATTCACCATGCGTTATGATTTGCCGACGAGTAAGTTCCCGCTAACAGATTGGATTTTGGCAAGCTATAATGTTTCTACAAATTACAATTGGGTAGGAGCAAGTAGATTGGCAACGTCTTTGGGTAATACTATTGAAAACACCCTTTCTCATCAAGTCAACGCGCAATTTAATTTTACTAGTTTTTACAATAAATCTAAATTCATACGATCTGCTTTATCCAATGCAAGGCCCACACCAAGACAGGCCAATCCTTTATCTAATAAATTAATTATTCGAAAAGAAGATGCATTGAATGGACTAACTGGTAAAGCGAGAGACTCTGCCTACCGCATATGGAAAGAGGCTAGAAAGCAGGAACGTATTGCGATGAGGGTGCTTAAAGCCAATGAGGTATTGAATATCCCAGGTCCAATTAAATCTTTGGTAGGGTTGTTGACGATGGTACAAAATGCCTCCCTAGATTATGCGGAAAATTACAATAGTCGTTTGCCTGGATTCATGTCTGGGGTGCAGTTTGTAGATAAAGACTTTAATGGATTTGCACCTGGCTTTGATTACGCTATGGGTAGGCAGCCGGATAGCAATTGGTTGAATCAACAAGAACGTAAAGGCTTATTCACTAAGGATGCCAATTTTAATATGTTATTCAGGCAAGGTTTTGACCAAAGATTGAGTGCAAGAGTGATGATTGAGCCCATTAAAACTTTTATCATTGATTTGAAATTTGATAAAACATTTACAAAGGAATATTCAGAACTATACAAGGATACAAGTTTAAATATGAATGGGTATCGTTCGCATAATAACCCATTGTCTGCTGGCGGATTCAATATAAGTTATGTTGCCTTAAAGACTTTCTTTGACAAGCATGATCCTAATATGATTTCGACACAGTTTAAAAACTTCCAAAATTATAGATCAATTATTTCAAATAGGGTAGCTGCATTAAATCCATACTGGGATCAAAAAAAGGATCCTAATGGCTATGCGATTGGGTACGGTAAATATGCGCAAGATGTGTTGATTCCTTCGTTTATAGCTGCATATACTGGCAAGGATCCTAAGAAAGTATCCTTATTGAATCAAACCAATTCAAGTATTCGTTCCAATCCCTTCTCTGGTATGTTGCCTATGCCTAATTGGAATTTATTGTACAATGGCTTAACTAAAATACCGGGCTTATCTAATTTGTTTACCAATATTTCTTTAACGCATGGATACAATGGTAGCTTGTCTATGAATAGTTTTAATAGTTCTTTATTGTATACAGATTTGAACCGATTGGGTGCACCTTCCTTTATAGACACAGTGAGTGGCAACTTTGTTCCATATTTCTTAATACCAAACGTAACCATTAGTGAAAGAATGGAACCATTGATTGGATTGAATATAACTACTGTATCACAATGGTCGATACGTTTTGAATATAAGAAGAGTCGTCTATTGGCTTTGAGTTTAGTTGATTACCAATTGAGCGAAAACAATAGTACGGAGTGGGTGATAGGAACAAGCTATCGTAAGAGAGGCCTGAAATTGCCATTCAATATACCTGGTTTGAATAACAATAAACTAGCCAATGACCTAACTTTTAGGTTGGATGTGGCTATGCGTGACATTTACAATAGCAATAGTAGATTGGATCAAACCAATGCATATGGGACAGGAGGACAAAAAGAAATCACTTTACAGCCATCAATAGATTATGTATTGAATAGCAAGATCAATTTGAAATTCTTCTTTGATCAAAGAAAAGCGACACCTTATATCTCCTCTTCACCTCCAATCACCAATACAAGGGCAGGGGTGAATATTCGAATTGCACTTTAATCTACGATTTTGCGAATGCCCATTTGATCATCTCTTTCCAGGTGACTTTTTTCCCATACATTAATATACCAGTTCGGTAAATCTTTGCACTCAACCAAGTGGTGAATAAGAACCCTCCAATCAATGTTGCCATACTTAGCGCTAGTTCCCAATAAGGGACTGTTGTTGGCACGCCATAAGATATTCTTGCCATCATCACCATTGGAGAACTGAATGGAATGACACTTGCCCAAAACGCCATTGGTGTATTGGGATTTTGTATCACTACATTGGTAATGATATAAGAGAAAATAATGGGCATGGTGATAGGGAACATTAAACTTTGCGCATCTTGTGGATCTTCATTTACGACACTACCAATGGCAGCAAATAAAGAAGCATAAAATAAAAAGCCACCTAAGAAATAAAATAAGAAACAACCAATGATCAATGGCCAATTGGTAGTGGCTAATGTATGTTGTATGGCATAGACATTTTTTGCAGACTCACTTGCTTGCGCCAATCCTGCAGCACCCATCTGTCCACCTGATTGTTGTAATTGCTGCACTTGATTTTGTATATCATCTGGCAACAAGCCCATACCAACGCCAGTAAGCGATACAACGACTATAATCCACATTAAAAACTGAGTCAATCCAACGGCACCAATACCAATTATTTTGCCAAGCATCAACTCAAATGGTTTTACACTGCTTACAATCACTTCTGCAATACGACTTGTTTTTTCTTCCATCACACCACGTAATACCATAGTGCCATAAATGAACATGGTAATATAAATTAATAATCCACTTGCATATCCAATGCCCATTGCTAAAGCGGCATTGCTTTCCTTACTTGTTTTCCCTTCGTCTTCAAAAGCTTTTAATTCTGCAACCTGAGCAGATTGATGGATTGAGTCCAAAACGACTTGTTGAATGCCGGCTTTTTCTAACATCTGGTCTTCAATTGCCGCATTGATTTTACTACTAATCTTTTCTTGTAAAGTAAAGCCCATCGACTTTTTTGATCTTAAAATATAGTCCGCTTTTTTATCTCCTTCAAATAAGGGCATCAGTAAAATATCTGAATATCCTTTTTCTTTATAGTTACTTGTGTCTACATCAGTAGGAAACTCGAATTTTAATTGTTTGCTGCTTTTTAATTTATCCTTGAAAAAGCCATTCGGGTCCACTACTGCAATTTTACGTTCTTCGGTTCCTTTAAAGGAAAAATAGGCAGATCCAACTATTAATCCAACCATTAACAAAGGCACTAAAAAAGTGACAATTAAGAAACGTTTATTTTTTACCCTGCTAGTGTATTCTCTTTGTATGATGATCCAAATCTTATGCATAAAATATGTTTTAAGTAAAAACTGTATTTAATCTTTTGATTGAAATAAGTAGATTGTTTTAAATGTTTTGAAAAGCCCTTGCTTTGGCATGAGTGTCTTCTACTAGTTGAATGAAAATATCATTTAAACTAGGTAAAACTTCATTATAACTTACGATAGGAATGTTTTGCTCAATTAAGTATTTCAAAACTTCATTAGAAGCCACTGCATGGCTTAGTTTGATCAACACTTTATTAGGATTCTTTTCTTCCTTCTCTATGATAGTGAAGAGGGAGTTGTCTTTTACCAATTCCGGCTGATTCGTCTCAATTGCAAAAATGTACTCTTTAAATTGCTGCTTAATATCAGACACCGTGCCGTCTAATATCTTTTTTCCTAAGTTTACGAGTACAATATGATCACAAATCTCTTCTACTTGCTCCATGCGGTGGGTACTAAAGATAATGGTAGCACCCTTTTTTGCTAAGGCATATATTTCATCTTTAA
>CALPLN020000031.1 GCA_943324415.2 Sediminibacterium ginsengisoli
CCTATAGCTCAGTTGGTTAGAGCACCTGACTCATAATCAGGGGGTCCCAGGATCATGCCCTGGTGGGCCCACAGCCGAAAGGCAACATTTTCAAGGGTTTATGCTGTTAAAAGCGTAGACCCTTTTTGTTTGGGGGTAAATCTCGGCCAAGTTTGGGCCTAGGTTTTGTGTTTTTAGAGGGAAAACAGGGGTGATTGGAGGGGAAGGTGTGGAATTGAGAACATTGTCCTATTTTCAACTATAATTTAAAAAATGGAAGTACATCACCCACACCACCCTACACATAAAAAGAAATGGTCAGAATACATAGTTGAATTTGTAATGTTATTTGCAGCTGTAACATTGGGATTTTTTGCAGAGAATGTAAGAGAACATCAAATAATCGAACACAAAACACAGCAAAATCTACAATCAATTATACTGGATTTAAAGAAAGACTCTATATTACTACAAGATAGAATTAAAGAATATGAAAATGCGTCTGTTTATTTAAATAAACTCAATGATGTGTTTGTAGAGTACCAGGTAAATAAACTATCAAAAAACGAATATTTGGATACAGTGCTGTTAATAAGTGATAGCATCATATTTGGAACTTCGTTTTATATCAATAATTCGTCTTATAAAAATACTATTGCAAGTGGTAGTTATAGTAGTATTAATTCGATCGAATTAAAACGTACTATTTCAAACTATTATGAAGTTTACGGAGCTAAATTAAATGATAATAATAAAATACTTGATGATGTTGCAGAATATTATACTGTCAATACATTACCTAAACCTGGAGGGATAATTGCAGACATCATTGAAAGAACCGATTCTCATAAAGTAGAAGTTTTAAAAAAATATTATAAAGACAACGGACTTTTTGAAAAATCAATACTAAGTAAAGATTTTATTATTTACAACCAAAAAGCAATTGACAGGGTAAAAATTTATTCTTATTTATTGAGATTGTTTGAAGAAAAAAATAGGGAATTAAGTGAATTATTAAACAAGGGTTTAAACGAAAATTAATAAAAATAAAATAATGGACGTACATCACCACTCGCACCTTCCGCATCAATCAAAACCTTGGAAACAATACTTATCGGAAGGTCTAATGATATTTGTAGCTGTAATGCTTGGCTATGCAGCCGAAAATATAAGACATCACTACATTGAAGAAAAAAAGACAGTTGCGAATGTTCAAAATTTATATAAGGACCTGAAAAACGATTCAATAGTTTTCTCAGTTATGCTTAAAATTAGAAGCAAACAAGATTCATGTTTCAATATTATTAGTCGTTTGTATGATCAGAATAAACTTGAGCAAGACATACCAACCCTTTATGCCGCTCACTCATTCATCGCGCTTAGGATAATGCCTGTTATGAATACGATGGCATTAGATCAAATTAAAAGTTCAGGTGCATTGAATTATATTAAAGATGAAAAAATAAAGCAAGAAATTCAATATTATGCAAATAATGCTCCTGAATTAAAAACAAGAGAACAAAGAGAATATGCATATATTGATAAATACTTTGATCCCCTTTCAATTACTAAATTTAATTATAAGCATTATCAAGAATTAAGCAAATTTGATAGTTTTGAAATTAAAGGTGATAAAGTGATTACGCCTATTATCGCGCCAGAAGGTCTAACATTGGTTGATCAAAATACATTTGATTGGAATAATTATCTATCTGTATTAGGTATGTTGAGCACTATTAGAAATTCAACTGATCGAAGTCAAATCAAACCTATTCAAGAAGATTGTATTAAACTTCTTGGACTGGTTAGAAAATATTTAGAAGAAAATAACGCATTAATAGAAGAATAAGAAAAGGTATGGAATACCACCAGAAACCATCTTAATCAGGGGGTACCAGGATCATGCCCTGGCGGGTTCACAGCCGAGAGGTAACATTATCAAGGGTTTATGCTGTCAAAAGCGTAGACCCTTTTAGTTTGGGGTAAGTTCTGGCCAAGTCTGGGCCAGGTTTTGTGGTTTTAGAGGAAAAGCAGGGGTGGAAATTTAGTTATCTGATTGTATTAATTTTAAATCATATATTTGATTTACCCCAAAAGCATACTAAAATCAATTGTATGAAAAATGTAATCTTCATTTTGGGAGTTTTGTTAGTAGTTAGTTGTACTAAAACAGATGCACCTTCCACTCCTCCGCCAACACCTATTGCCCAGGAAGAACCGATAAAGTTCACAACAAATCTGGATACTGGAACTTATAATGTTGCTGACACGTTGCCACTTGTTATATCCGTTAATTCAAAAATTCCAGCTGCTGGTGTTACCTATGCTATCACTGCAACTTGGACGGATAGTTCAAAACAGATATTTAAAATTGATTCTACTTCTACTTCTACAACTTTGAGTTTGAATATCCCAGGTTTAAAAAAATCAGGCAATTACGCAGTTGCAGTTAATATTACTTCGAAATCTACCCCGTCAAATACTAGTAATAAATTAATTTCAGTTGTGAATAATCCACTTGGAAGGTTCATGGGATATAAAGTTGCTGCGAATGCAAGACAACTTGGAACAGAGTATTGGGAAAATACAAATGTATTGAGCGATTTAATGATAGCTGTTTATCAAAAAAACTATGAATATTATGATTCCTTCAGAGCATACACTGTTTTTTCTACCGCTATTTGTAATGGTGATTTTAATAACGATGGTTATATAGATGTATTTAATGCGGGCACTGCATACAATGGTAAAAAAGCTAATTTGTCATTTTTGATATGGAATCCGGCAACATTAGAATTTGAAGAAAAAAATCTACTAAATAGCAAAACTGATTTCATTGGTGCGCCATATAAAGTTACTCCAGTGTATTTAAACGGCGATAATTATGTTGATCTGGTTATTCATGGTCATGCAGATGAAGGCAGACAAAATACAAATGAACCAGTTACATTATGCATGAGCGATGGTAAGGGAGGATATGATTTGGTTAAATTGGAGCTAGAACCAAAGGAGTTATCAAATATGTTTACCCATGAGAGTGGGGATGTAGCTGATATTAATAACGATGGAAAACCTGACTTATTTATTGTAGCTAATTCACATTCCTATATTTTCTGGGGTACAGCATCTTATCCATATTTTACCAATGTTAATTTTGCACACTTCGTCTCGGATACGGTAAATTATAAATCTAATAACGGATTTGGAGAGAGCATTAGTATATTAAATAGTTCATTCAATTGTAGATTATTAGATTTAAACAAAGATGGAATGAAAGATTTATTTGTAGCAGGACAATCAGAAAATACAATTCTATTTAATAAAGGCAATGGCAGATTCACATCCACTGATGTTAAAAAAATACCATTTAATTTACCAAATGGGATTAATGTATTCGACTATATTGTAGATGATTTAAATAATGATGGATTAAATGATATTATTACTTTAAATGCTATATCATATAAAAAATGGAATATAGAAATATATTTTCAGAAAAGCGATGGTTCTTTTAGTATTGATAATAATGCGATTGAATACACAATCAACATAGAAAGACCAAATTGGAAAACGAGATTGATATATCATGATTTCGATGGCGATGGCAAAAAAGATATATCATATTCTGATGCAGGTATTAATGCATACACCAATAAAACAATTATTAATGACATAAAGATAAAAAGTGTGTTCATTCGATCTAATTCAAAATTTGTAGAAAAGGACTATTATCAATTCGACCCGTATGCACAAAGCTTAAAAATAAAATATTACAAATAATCCCATTTAAAATTCATTGGTTAAGTCCCCGCAAGGTTTGAGACAGATTTTGAGATTTTAGATGGAGAATAGGGCTGAATGAAGATGAAAGAGTGGAATGGTAAAAACTGGTTAATTGATTATAATATCCTACATTCGTACACCCCCAAAGGATAGTTTAAAATTTTAAACTATGAAATACGCGTGCTTTTTGTTTTGGGTGTTACTTTCCCCAACTATTGTATGGTCTCAAATAAGTAAAGAAAAGGCATTAGTCCTTGAAAGACAATTTTCCACTTCTGTTTATGATTCAGTTCAAAAAAAATATATCGGTTCTAATTGGGACGAATTCGGTGATTTATTTTTTGAAAAAAATGGCAAACAATATTGGTTAGCCACATTCACATCCATTACCGCGCCAGAATATGATTTTTACAGAGTATTTGAATTATTGTTAGATAGTGGTTATGCAAAAGAAGTCACCACGACAATGCTTGGTGGTTATTATAAAGTTGAAGGACCAAATCCCCCCTATTATTATACAGACATTGACAATGACGGCATAAAGGATATTTTTGTGTTTGATCATGGCAAAGAGTATGATACCAACTGGAATAACTGGAAGTACTTTAATGTGTTTTTTAAAGGGACAGCATCAGGATTTATTAAAACGGATATTCCTGAAATAACAACTAATATGGGATATTACCATGGACATGCAATTGGCGACTTTGACAAGGATGGTGATAATGATATTGCGATTGGCATAAATGGGATTAAAGTATATAAAAACAATGGTTCGGGTGCGTTTGCTCAAATGAATGTCATTCCGCCTAATAAATATTTTGCTGCACCCTTTTCAATGAAGTTTTTACAAACAGATGATGATAGTGAATTAGAATTACTAGCCCCACCTTATAGAGATTTTGACAATGCCTGTTGTAGAGCACAAACAAACTTATTAAATTTAACAAATAACAGTAATTGGATTGTTAGTGATTTTGCACAGCAAACTCCATTCAAAAATGGTCTAGTGTCAGGATCTGCTCAGATTCTTAATTTCCCGAATAAAACAGGAAAATTCGATGACTTGCTTTTCAGAATTGAAACCTTTGATACAGTTCCCGGATTTCCACAAGGACGCTGGTTAACAAAGTTTTACAGAAATAGTCCAAATAAATTTGATACCATTATGCCCGTTGCATATAAGTTTGCGGACACGGCAAGCTATTTTTACATTGATCCCAAAGTGGCTGATATAAATTTTGATGGATATGATGACATATTTTTTAAAGAAAATATGTACTACACTGGTTCTCCATTTCAGCACCCAATTAATCAAAGAATATGGATAAACGACGGGAGTAATAATTTTAATCCATCTACTATTTCCTTTAATACCGAAGCGAATAAAGCTATGTACTTGTTTGTTAAATCAGATAGTATAAAAAAATATAGCCTTTTTATGAGTTTATCTGAAACTTGGAAGGATACAAAAAAGATTGTTTACAATAGGATTGACACCTTAATTTTCCCAATTAATGAAAAGCAAATTATTTCAATATGTCAAAACGAAACAAATTACAGTCTTATAACTAAAGTTCCAGTTAAAATAAAAATTGTTGCACAGTCAAAATTGGGGTCATTGATTTTAACCGATTCAACCATAAAATATACTTCTTTAAATAATCCCGGAACTGACACAATTAGATATAGATTGTATAATGATTTTTTTGAAAGCAGTGACTATGAAATTATTTACACGATAAAAAATGCAACATCTGCACCAGTGATATCTCGTGATACCGCCAATTATTTAGTATCAAGCGCGGGTAGAAGCAATACTTGGTTTAAAGATGGCATACAGTTATCTGACACTACTCAAAAACTTAAACCTACTATATCTGGTTCGTATGCTGTTAAAACCCTACAAAATGGTTGTGTAAGTGCATTGAGTATCCCTTATTATTATCTAGTCACCGACATCATTAATTTAAATAAAGATGAATATATTAAACTAGCACCCAATCCATTTAGTAATCAAATAAATTTTGATTTTGTTGTTAAGGGATATCAGAGACTGAATATGGAATTTTTTGATATTGCTACGGGAAATAAAGTAGTAACAAAACAAAATCTAACACCTGGTGTGCCAATATACTTAGGGCAATTATCTTCCGGTACCTACTTAATTAAAGTAACATCCAGTGACTTCAAAATATCATATCAATTCAAAATGATAAAACAGTAAAATTTAAATTTAAGGTATCATCCAATGATACCGGTCATTTACATAATCAACAAATAGAGCGTAAGTATTAATTTTGTGTCGATGAAAACTAAAATATGTGCTTTATGTCAACAAGAAGCCGCCATACTCTATAGGGTTCAGGTGACTAAAGGCAAAGATTGGATTTTTGTTTGTACCGACTGTTGTAATAAAGTCAAAACTGAACCAAATTATCGCTATGGCGGAACATGGAAAGGAGACCGTCATTAAAATAAAAAGTATTTTAAAACTTGTTAAATAATATTGACTACGGACTTAGAAGCGATTATAGCCCCTTCCATATAACCGCTAAACGAATTGGATGTTTCTGTACCTGTGAAAAAGAGTTTGCCATTCATGTAACTAGCTGCATAAACAGCATGCCCGTTATTATAATGAGGTGGTAAAAAAGCGTCTTCTTTTGGTTGGATAAATGAATCGTTCCAAATTTTATCATGATAGCTTACAAAAGTTGCCGCTTCATCACCAAAATAATGTTTCAATTGCGCAATCACTTTTTCTTTTCGTTCTTCCTGGGTATAATGATAAGCTGATGCGTTTAAAAAACCTTTTAATGCAAATTTTGTTTGCTCATAATTGGAGTGATCGTAGATCTCAGTGGCCAATCCAGATTGACTGAATATACTTCCAGAAAATCCATTGTCTTTCCAAAATGCTTTTTTGTATTCAACAGAAAATTTAACTGAACCACTCATCCAGGTTTGTGTTTTCTGCATTATTTGATTGATTCCGTCGGGAAGCTTAGGAGTGAATTCAAGCGAGTGTATGGCTACCTTGGGTGGCATGGCAATGATAAGCTGTTTAGAAAAGTAGTGATTGCCCAAGCTGTCAATGATTTTAATTTGATTGTCTTCCTCTACAATACCATTTATTTGAGTATTTAAAACCACATTTTCTTTACCAATTTGCTGATACAATGCATCAATAATAGTACATGTCCCTCCTTTAATCCTATAGGCAGAATGACTATTGGCTGGATCAAAGTATTGTTGCGGTGGTTCAATGGACATTGTTTCAAACAAAGAAATCCCTTCGGTATGTTGTTCAAAATAACCAATATTGAGTTCTGATAAAAGCTGAATAAGATGGATATGTTCTTCGCCAAACCAAGTAGCTCCCATTTCCATGGGTGTGTCTTGTTTGCCATAAATGGTTTCTATACGACCGCCTAATTTGCTTTGTGCTTCTAAAATCTTAAAATTAATCCCAGCTTTTTTAAGTTGATGCGCAGTTGACAACCCACTTAAACCTGCCCCAATAATAATTACATCTTCCATTTTAAATTGTTAACTACGCTTTTATTGTAACCAAAATGATGCAATACACATTTGACTTTGGGTTGTTGAGCGCTAATTTGTTTAAAAATAGGTTTATTTCATTTAACATGGTCGTGTTCGGCACTTAGGAGTCGGAGATAAATAGTGGTAATAAAAGAGGCCCCTATCACTAGGGGCCTCTTTTGTATTTTTCCAAACTCAAAGATGCATTGTCGGCAGATTTTTAATTTTTGACAACCTTGCCAAATCCTATAAAGTGTACAATTTTCCCATTCTCGAATCTAAATGCATCTACCCATTGTACTTTTTGTGTTTTCCCGTCGGAAGTGACTAAATCAGCTTCATCCCATACATCTACCCACTGATGGCCATTTTCTCCAACAACTGGTAAAATAGCGGCTATTTGATAATTTTTAAAAGTAAGACCTTCGAAACTCTTTTCCATATATGCTAGAATATCAGCTTTACCTTTTATTGTAGACCCGTCTTCGTTATTAAAAAGTGCCGTATCTGATATCATTTCAGCAGCTGCTTTAAAATCTTTTTCAAACAATACTTTGTGAAATTGCTCAGCTAGTAATACATTTTTTGCATCTCCAATCTTAAAGTTGTCTGTATAGGTTGGCTTATACATGTGCTCTACTTTATCTGATTGTGGTTCAGCCATTTCAGCTGTCTTTTTTTCAGAACTAGTACAAGCAGTCAATGAAGCTGCTACTAGAAGACCTAGAAAAACTTTTTTCATAATTTGGGTTTTTAATTTGAAGCATGAATTTATTTAGTAACTGTTAGCTAATTACTTAAAAAGGAGGAAATATTGTACCGAAATCGCGGAAAGGAACAAAGAAACAAGGCAATTGAGCAGTATAGGGATTTAAATGTAGTTTCTTACACTTACAATCATCTCTTTATGAAATTCTTTATTTACTGTCTTGCTCTTTTTTCTACTACATTTTGTTTTGCACAAAAAAATACAAATAAACCAGTAAGGCTTTTAAAGTCTGAAACTGCAGTTGCAGCAATAGACTCTTTTGAAAATACAATCAAAAAGGATATTGCCAATAATTTAATAGCAGGTGGGTCGTACCTTTTATACCAAAACGGGAAGATTTTGGCCACCAATACAATTGGAGCATCAGATGCATCGTCTAATGCGCCTTTAAAACGTAACGCTATTTTTAGAATGGCGTCCATGACCAAGCCTCTTGCCTCATTAGCACTTTTATTATTGCAGGAAGATGGCTTGCTTAATTTAAATGATAGACTAGACCAATACATACCAGCATTTTCTCAACCTGAGGTATTAGACAGAATGGATACCATTCATGGGGTTATCGTATTAAGAACGCATCTTGCAAAAAATCCTATCACACTTAGGAATTTATTAACGCATACAGCTGGCTTTGCTGGTAGCTTCTACCCAAAACAACGTGATTTATATTTTGCTGCCACAAAAAATGCATCCAACCATGATTTAGCGCATTATGCAAATCAATTAGCTAGATTGCCATTGGATTTTGAGCCAGGCGAAAATTGGCAATATGGCCCTTCTATCAATATAGCAGCTCGTGTGATTGAAGTCGTCTCTGGTATGTCATTCAATGATTTCTTGACTAAACGTATATTAGCTCCAATGCAGATGAATGATACAAAGTTTTATTTGGATTCAGTGGATGCACCAAGACTTACCTCTTTATATACATTAGATAAAAATGGGAAAATGATTATGACAGACCCAGGCTCTGTAGCAAGTAAATTAATTTCTGGACCTAAAGTATATTATAGTGCATCAGGCGGAATTAATTCAACCCTAGATGATTACTTAAAATTTTGTGTCATGATTCTAAAGAATGGCATGCATGAAAATAAAATGATTGCAAAGCCCGAAACCATTGCTTTAATGAAATTGGATCAACTTCCTTCAAACATCAACGCTGCATTTGCAATGCCATCGGGAAGACCAGATGCTGGATTTACTTTTGGGTACCAATATATTCGAAGAGAAGGTGCAGGTTCCCCACTAACAGAAAAAACAATTTCTTGGGCCGGTGCATATGGTACTAGATTTTTTATCGATCCAAAAAGAGATGCAGTCGGGATTTATTTGACTCAGAACGAAGAATATGGTCAAGTGCCTTCTTGGATTCAATTTTATGACTGGATGATGAAAGCACTTTTATAATACCATAAATACAATAGTTTGTCTATGCTGATCCACTACATTGGTGCCATTTTCAGAAGCTGGAACCCATTTAGGTCCTTGTTTAAATACCCTTAATGCTTCTTGTGCGGTTCCATAACCTGGATCATTTTCTGCTTTAAGGTTAAAAATATTGCCCTCCGTGTCGACCATGAAATTAACCAAAACCGGGTATTTCCCAACAGGGGCGCCGTTCCTCATTGGCAACTCTCTATTCAAGGATCTCTCAAGATATCTTACCAATCCTTTTGTGCCACCAGGGAATTCAGAAGAAACTCTTATAATATCGGTATTTAAAGGGGCTCTTAAATACAATTTCAAATCGGTTATCGCTAAATCGTTTAGTTTTTGTTTTTCTGTTACTACGATTTTAATTTCATTGTCCTCTTCTACTAATTGTGACTTACTAAATACAAAATGTATTTCTGCCGCATTTTCACCAATTGGTGTTTGGACTTTTAACATCCCTGTATCAGATGATTTCTTGAAAGTAAAAATTGCATCTTCTTTTAAATTTGGAAAATAAATCCCTGCATTCATTTCCTTATTATTCAGATAAATTTTGGGAAGCGTAAATGGATCAATTGCATGGGCTTTCATAGTTACTTGTCCAAAGTTGAACTTATTCCCTTTTGCCAACTTGAAATTCACTCTAGATGACACTTCCTCTGTTGTCGCATCCATTTTAAAGAAAAATGTATCTGTTGGTTGTATCAGATTAACACTAATTGATTGAGCATAAAGTTTTAATATACTTATAAATAGTGCTGTAGATAAAAGTGCAGCTTTTTTCATACTTCATTTAAATTATTCATAAATATATTCAATATTATTATCATGTAAAATATATATCTTCGTACTACCCTCCAAAAGCTGAATTAAAACATGTTAAATGAAAAATGTAATTCAGGGATTGGTGTTTCTTGCCATGTCGTTATTGTCACTCAAATCTAAGGGACAACAGACAAAGTTAAAATCTTCATACGAGTTATCAAATAGCAATCAATGGCTGCCTATTCCTGGTGGATTTGCATCCTTTGTTCAATTCGATTATAATAATGATGGTCGGGATGATGTTGTTTTATTTGAAGGATACGATATTAATAAAACTTACACTTGGCCTGGTCCTTCGTTTTATAAAAATACAACCAATGGTTTAATTAAAGACTTTGTTAGTTTGGACAATACTAAACTATTTGCTGGAAAGGAATTAGTAGGCGATTTTAACAATGATGGGTTTGTAGATGCCTTTTTATTAACAGGCATGGATCCTGCTGGCTGTAGTAATTGCAAGGACCCAGTATTCTCATTATATACCATGAAAAATGTAAGTGGATATAATTTTAAAGTGGATTCTGTTAATTACAAAGGCGTATGGCGTACCGGCACATCTGCAGATATTGACAATGATGGAGATTTAGATGTAGTGGCGTTTTCAACCCATCACGAATATTCAGGTGATATATTAAATCGTATATTATTAAACGACGGAAAAGGCAACTTTTCCTATAAGGCATCCAATATCGACTCCATTGGTTGGGTTGATAGAGCAGAATTGATTGATATGAACAATGATGGATTTGTTGACCTATTGATGAATGATGTGTATTCTCCTTTAAATGTATATAGTAACAGATTTAGAATATTATGGAATAATAAGAAAGGTGAATTTCATCAGGATAGGTCAGTCACAATCAAAATTCCAAATGATTTATATGTCCTAGATATCAATGTATTGGATGTAAATGGTGACGGGAAAAAGGAAATAATCTTGCCAATGAACGACGTGGCTGGCAAATGGAAAATTTTAATGTACCAAACTTTTGATGACATCAACTATACCGAGGTTAGTGAAAATCTGATTCAAAAAAATTTCGATAACAGTCTTTTTTTATGGGATGAGCCTCTAGCCATATATGATTTAGACAATAATGGATTGACCGATATAGTTCTGAACGACAAATCTAAAAAAGTGAGATGGGAGTGGAATGGGACCTTGTTTAGTAGAAAGTTAGAAACAAACGACTTTGACAATGATGGGATTTCAGAAATTATTGACAATTGCAAGCTGATGTACAATCCTAAACAAGAGGATTTAGATAATAGTGGCGTAGGGGATGTTTGTGAATTTAGCCCTATTTTATTAAGAAAAAGTATCTCTATATTAGAAGATGTTTCTCTTGGCTACGAAGAATTGATGTCAAAGTTCATACAAGATAGCATTAAGCCATATATCAGTTTTGGCGATGGTACATATAAAACATTTTTTGAAACAAGTACTACCAAGTTTAAACTAATTAAAAGTTTAAAAGAAGCTACAGTTGAGGTTTTTAAGATGCCATTTAATTATAAAAAAGATGGAGTATCTTTTATTGACACACTCAGTATATACATTTTAAGATATACAAATTGGACTAAAAATACCGGAAAAATACAGAATGGTTATATACCATATTATTATGAGGGATTTAGTAATGGTATGACAGGAACAGACAATGTCAAATTTGGACCTTTTGGTATTTCTACACCGGCTAACCAAGCAACAATTTTAATTCAAGATTTAGACGGCAATGGCATGAATGATATAATAGGTCAAAGTGGCATGATCTGGTATCCTCCTATAAGTGACACATCAAAAGTGAAAGATATGCCTAATATTCAGCGGATAGGAATACCAGCATATCTCAAATTCGACAGTGCATTTAATGCCACATTTTATCATGAAAATTATAGAAATCCAGATGTCTTATTGCATCAGCCAGATTTTCATTATCAAGTTGATTTAAATAAAGATGGAAAAAATGAAATTATCAATTTAGGAGAACACTATCATACTGAACTATTAGATGGGCAAAATCCTCTAGGGCCTAAAAATATTTTGGGTAAGCAAATATTAAAATATTTGGGGATGCTCCAAAACAGAGATTATAATTTACAAAGTGAAGGAAAATTGAGTAGATATTATACTGTCGAAAATGGAAGATTGGTTGATAAAAAAGATAATTATAATTACGAAAATTTAAATGCCTTTCAAAATCAATCGCCAAATATTTCAAATTCAAAATTTGTGTCCATATTTGGTAGTGCGTTTGGAGATATTGATAATGATGGCGATATCGATTATATACAATCAGTTAGATCCGAAGGGGACTACATTGATATTTTAATTAACGATGGCATTGGGAATTTCTCAATCAACCGTCAAAATCCTGAACAATATGGTTATAGTACCGGGCCAGAAGGAAAAAATATGTTAATAGATATTAATGGTGATGGATTTCTAGATTATTTTTTTGGGGGGAATAAGCAAATGGCAAATAGTAATCAAAATGAGGGCTTTTTAGGTTACGTTTTAAATAACAAAAAGGGGGGATTTTTGGTAGAATCAATGACAAATATTGGAAATTTTGGATCTACTGCAGTTGCCCCAAAATATATGTTTGTTACCGATCTTGATCATGATAAAAACAATGAAATTATCATATATAGGTCTACTGGTTTAGGGTCAAATGGGAACGGCATTCAAGGTCAGGACTTTGTCAACGACCTTTTGATTTTGTCAATCAATTCTGGCGTTATTACAAATAATACCGATAAATTTATTGACACATTGAGCAAGAGTAAAATGTTTGCACAAAAATCATTCTTGTTTTTCGAAGATATTGATGGCGATAAAATAAAAGATCTATTTATAAGTTATCAAATTGATTCAGCGATAGCTAAATTTTATAGTCCCTTTACAGGCTATTGGGAAAAAAATTATAACGGTTTTTCTTATTTTAAAGGTTCAAAAGAAGGGAAATTTAAATATACTAGATTAGGAAAGTTTCAGTTAGAAGACGGGTTTGCGAAATGGTATAGTCCCACAGAATTTTCGGGAGTACTCTCAAATGATTTTCAAGTTGCTGATTTAGAAAATGACGGAACCTCGGAATTGCTTCATCTGCCAACAGGAAAAGGCAGTCTAATTATTTTTAAGCTATACGACTGCCCTAAACCCGTCATCAGCCCAATTAAAACAATCATATGTGGCCCTGATTCAGTGAATGTTAAAATCATAAACAGAGATCCATCTGCTAAATATACCTGGTACATTAATAACGACTCCGTATCAAAGGCATCGGATTCGATCTTCATTAAAAAAGAAGGTTACCTCAAATTAAAGATGACAGATAGTTTAGGATGTTCAAAATTTTCTGATTCTGTATTCTTAAAATCATTGGCATTGCCTACTACCCCTTCAATCTCTCGTGATACCGCCAATTATTTAGTTTCAAGTGGGGGCATCAGCAATACCTGGTATAAAGATGGTTTAGTTATAGCTGATACAACGCAAAGATTCAAGCCAGCTGCTCCAGGATCATATACCACTAAAACAAATCAAAATAGTTGCATAAGTGCAATGAGTAATCCATATTACTACCTAATTACGGATATCATCAATTTAAGTAACGGAGATTTTATTAAGCTTGCCCCAAATCCTATCGTAAACAAAGTCAATCTTGACTTTAGCATTAAAGGGTATCAGCGATTGAATTTTGATGTGTTTGAAATGACTACTGGAAACAGGGTGTATTCAAGACAAGGATTGAGCGCAGGAATGCCTATCTTTCTAGGTGAACTTTCGCCGGGCAATTATATCATCAAAATAAGTTCAAACGACAATAAAATTAGACAGCAATTTAAGATACTGAAGATGTAATATTTTAATGAATTCATTATAATACCTTATCCACTTCGCCCACAAAGCGGCGGCATTTTTCCGATACAGTCCCCTTTTCGTAATCTGTGATGCGGACTTTGACAAAATTGTAATGGACATGGATCTCCGGATGATGATCTTGCACGATGGCAATTTGCATCACTTGATTAGTGAAAGCAACTACTTCATTGTAGTCATTGAACTTAAATGTTTTCTCTAACTTATTGTTGGATTCAGTCCATGCAGTATTAGTCATTGGTAAGTGGTTTATAGTCAAACTTCATCAGTTCCTC
>CALPLN020000032.1 GCA_943324415.2 Sediminibacterium ginsengisoli
AATATTCGTCCACTCATTGAAACCTCCAATATTATAAGTGTCTGCTCGCTTACCTTGGTGGAACACTAAATCAATTGCGCGTGCATGGTCTTTTACAAATAACCAATCACGTGTGTACAATCCATCTCCATACACAGGCAATGGCTTCTTTGTAATAATATTGTGAATAAACAATGGAATCAATTTCTCAGGAAAATGGTTTGGACCATAATTATTAGAACAATTAGAAATAACCGTTGGTAAATGATAGGTCTCTCCGTAGGCACGCACAAAATGGTCACTCGCTGCCTTACTTGCAGAATAAGGAGAATTAGGATCATACGGCGTCGTTTCGGTAAACAAGCCTTCCTTGCCTAAGCTGCCATAAACCTCGTCTGTGGAAACATGATAAAACAAATGATCTCGCTTGGTTTCCCAAGAACCATCATGTGCTTTCTCATAGCTTAAATCATCCTTCCAATATTCCTTCGCGGTATTTAATAAGTTTACTGTGCCAATCACATTCGTATACACAAAATCCAAAGGCGAAACAATGCTTCTATCTACATGAGATTCTGCTGCTAAATGAATGACATCTGTGATCGCGTGCTTGGCAAAAATTTCCTTTAATGCTGCTGCATCTAAAATGTCCGCTTTTATAAAATGATAGTTCGTCGCTTTTTCAATATCCTTTAAGTTCTCTAAATTGCCCGCATAAGTTAATGCGTCTAAATTAAAGATCTGATGATCAGGATATTTATTGACAAATAAACGCACTACATGCGATCCAATAAATCCCGCCCCTCCTGTAATTAAAATGTTCTTTTTCATGGTCATTTATGAGGCACAAAGATATTAATTCAAACATATATATTAGAAAGTAATTTGACCTTGAATTCAAGATTCTTACTACATTTAAATCCTAAAGTGGTCAATATGTTACAAAAAGAAAGGTATTATGCATTAGATGTTTTTAGAGGCGCCACGGTTGCCTTAATGATTCTTGTCAATAATCCAGGTTCTTGGGGGCATATATTTAGCCCTTTAGCACATGCTAGTTGGCATGGTTGTACGCCTACAGATCTTGTTTTCCCCTTCTTTTTATTTGCAGTCGGAAACGCAATGGCTTTTGTGATGCCTAAATTTGAAAAAGGAACACCAATGGATTTTTGGAAAAAAATCCTCAAAAGAACGGCTCTTATTTTCTTAATAGGTTTGTTTTTAAACTGGAGTCCTTTTGTAAAATGGTCTGATGGACATTTAGTGGCAAAAACATGGGAGAACATTCGCATTTTAGGCGTATTACAAAGAATTGCACTCTGCTATTTTTTCGCATCCATCATTATCTATTATGGTAAATCTAAAATGGCATTCTATATAGGCGGGGTGATCTTAATCGCTTATTGGATGATGAGTTTTTTGTTGGGCAGTGAAGGACATCCTTATAGTTTATCCGGATTTTTTGGCAATGCCATAGACCAAAATATTTTAGGTGTCAACCACATCTATAAAGGAGAAGGTGTTCCTTTTGATCCAGAAGGATTAATTAGTACCATACCCGCGATCGTTCAAGTGATCTTTGGATTTTTAGTTGGCGAATACATACAAGCAAAAGGCAAAAGTTTTGAAATGATTGCTCAATTGCTATTAGCTGGTGTAGTATTGGTTTTGGCAGGATATATCTGGGACTTTAGTTTCCCGATCAACAAAAAAATATGGACTAGTAGTTATGTATTGTATACGTCTGGTTTAGCCATTATCACCTTAAGTGTCTTGATCTATTTGCTAGAATTTAAAAACAGCCAAGGCAAATGGAGCCATTTCTTTGACGTTTTTGGAAAGAACCCATTATTTATTTTTGTACTCAGTGGTTTTTTACCTCGTGTGCTCGCCTTGTTAAGATGGGTAGATCATACAGATGAAAAAGGAGAACCAGTATACACTTCTGCCCTGCCTTGGTTTTACCAACATGTTTGTAAAAATATCTCAAGCGATTTACGTGTGGGCTCTTTTGTTTATGCTATTTGTTTCATTGCCTTTTTTGCATTGCTTGCCAATATTTTAGACAAGAAAAAAATATACATCAAAGTCTAATTAAAAAGTCCACCTGCTTTTTCAAGACTTTCAGGTTTGCCAACGTCCAATAATAGTCCATCACTATGGTCATAAAAATGAATGGCATAATGTTGTGCAATTTGCAAATAAGCGTCTATTAAAGAAAACTTACCCTGCAAGGTCAATGCTTCAAAGAAGTTAGCATGTACAATTTGAATGCCGCTAAATGCTTTAGGGACAGCCATAGCAGGATCTTTTAAAGGATTGGCCCATTTTTCCTCATTGGTTGCATTGTTCTTCCATCCACACAAGGTACCTGCTGTGTTAAATATTAAATTTCTACTAGTAGTGCGATTGGTAACTGCTAAAGTCGCCACCATCTCACCTTCAGACTTCGCTTCAAAAGCCTTATCTGCTTCGAACATTTTTATCAAATCTAAATCTGTTAAAATATCAGCATTCATCACCAACCACTTAGCTTCATTTTCAAAATGCGCTTTCGCTCTTAACAATCCACCGCCCGTTTCTAGCACTTCATCCGACTCGTCTGAAATAGTCACTTGCGAACCCCAGCCATTATTTTTTGAAATTGTATCTATAATTTGATCTGCAAAATGATGCACATTCACCACCACTTCGTCAATACCGAAATCTTGTAAATATTCAATGTTACGTTGTAATAAGGATTTCCCGTTCACTATTGCTAAAGCCTTAGGATGTTTATCTGTAAAGGGCTTCAGCCTCGTACCCAATCCTGCAGCTAAAATCATTGCCTTCATAAAAAAATTATTTAACCCAATTCATTTGATTGGTATGCGCTAAAACTACTTTTACTTTATACTTATTCTTTAAATGCCTTGCCGTTTGTTCTGCTGCAAATACACTTCTGTGTTGACCACCTGTACAACCAAAATTGATTTGTAAATCTGCAAAGTCTCTTGATAAATAATTTTCTACCGTGATATCAATTAAATCCCAAACACTATTTAAAAAAGTATTCATTTTTGTTTTTTGCTCTAGAAAATCTTGTACAGGCTTATTCAATCCTGACAATTTTTTATACTCCTCAAATCTTCCAGGATTTAAAATGCCACGCATGTCAAAAATAAATCCACCTCCATTGTCCGAAGTATCAGAAGGGAGTCCTTTTTTATAACTAAAGCTATTGATGGTAATCACCAATGGCGTCTCCTCTGATGCTTGTAATGGTGTAAACCTATTCAAGACCTCATCGCTTACCATCCAATTTAAAATTCCAGCAAAAACGGGCGTGTCTTTATCCAAAGTGTACACGTCTAAAAAGCTTTTTAAATTCCTCAAACCCAATGGGATACTGGTTAAGAAATGCGCTTTGCGTTCAAACAAACCTCTAAATCCATACGCACCCAATACCTGCAACAACCTTAATAAAACAAAGCCATGGTATTGTTTCTTAAACAATGCAGTATCAATTGTCTCACCTAAAACTTGTTCCGCCTCATTGATATAATCTTGTAATAATCGCTCTTTCCATTCATTAGACAGTTCTGCTTTCGCTTGCCATAATAAAGACGCCACATCATAAGGCATGCCGCCCTTCATCCCTCCTTGGAAATCTATAAACTAAACTTCGTCCCCTTTAACGATAATATTTCTACTCTGAAAGTCTCGGAACATGAAATAATTAAAATGACTATCAGACAACTGATCGCTTAATAATTCAAACTCATCAATCAACGCCTGTTTATCGTAAGGATATTGTAAAGTATCTAGAAAATAATATTTATAATACAATAAATCAGTCAATACAGCATGCTTGCCAAATGTTTTTGAAGTAAGGCATTTGGAATAATCCAATCCTTGATCCCCTTTTACCTGCAATTGCACTAAAGCTTTTAAACTTTTTTGAAACAATTGGTATACCCTTTCTGTCTTCCCCTCTTGTTCCAACACATCTAATAAAGAGGTAGCGCCCACATCTTCTTGAAGATATATTTTTTGATCTGCACTTACAGCCAATACTTTTGGCACAGGTAAGCCCTTTGAATGAAAATGCTGGGCAAAATATATAAAAGTTTCATTCTCTTTTACGTTCAGGTTGAATGTGGCAATATAGGAGTCGGCGCCTTGTTTGATTCTAAAATAGATTCTATCGCCGCCACTTTGGGGTATTTTTTCAATAACATCCCATGACTTTCCAGTGAGGGACACATAAAGTTGTTTAATCGATTCCTGCATTGCTTCCATGAACTTAAAAGAGGGGGTTTTATAGCTTTAAAAGTAATTAATTATATACTACCCTCCTCAAAAACTCAAAAAAGTATTAAATTGACCCAAAATACCCCTCATGAATAGAAAAATCAAATTGCTATCAAATGCATTGATCATGGTGTTAATGACCTTATGTTCTATTAACGCTTTTGCTCAAAATTCAAAAATCAGTGGAACCGTTGTGGATAGTAAAGGAAGTCCTTTAGAAGGCGTTACTGTAAAAGTTCAAGCTACAAATGCTTTGACCACATCCAATAAAGCTGGCGAATTCACCATCAATGCCAAAGTAGACGACTTGATTGAATTTAGCATTGTGGGTTTTGAAGGTAAAAAAGTAAAAGCAACCAATACAGTATTAAAAGTTGTTTTAAATGCAGTTACAGCAGACCTACAAGATGTGATCTTGGTAGGTAGTCGTGGTGCAGGCCGAGCAAAGTTGGAGTCCCCTGTTCCTGTAGATGTGATTAAAATATCAGAGATCGCTGTCAATACTGCAAGAATGGATTTGACTTCTTCTTTAAATTATGCCGCACCTTCTTTTAACTATAACAAACAATCTGGAGCAGACGGTGCTGACCACGTTGATATAGGCACTCTAAGAGGCTTAGGACCAGACCAGACATTGGTACTAATCAATGGCAAGCGTAGACATAGCACTGCTTTAGTTGGCTTATTTGGCACAAGAGGCAGAGGAAATTCTGGAGTAGATTTGAATGGCTTTTCTCAAGCTGCTGTAGATAGAATTGAAATTTTAAGAGACGGCGCCTCTGCACAATATGGATCTGACGCGATTGCAGGTGTGATGAATGTGGTCTTAAGAAAAAATACTAAAGAGTGGAATATCACTACTGGCTTGGCTGGTTATTATGATAAGAAATTCAACACCTACCAACATAAGGATAAGAAAGACTATTTATATAGCAATCCAATTGATGGCGTAACAAGTGCTATTCAAGCAAATCGTGGATTTGATTTAGGCAAAAAAGGTGGATTTATCAATTTGTCATTTGATGTATTAGATCAAGGAAAAACATTCCGTCAAGCAGCAAGCGCTGACATCGCAGATAAAAACGGTTTACCAACGAATACTTGGAGACAAGGATTTGGCGATGGTTCTTTGACTTCTTATGGAACCATGATGAACTTAGAATTGCCATTGGGTGACAATATTAAGTTTTATGCATTTGGCGGATTCAATAGTAAAAAATCAGACGCATATGCTTACACCAGAAACTGGTCTGCAAGACCAACACGTTTCCCTGTAAACAACGATGGTTCTTTGAAATTTGTACCAAGCATCATGTTCCAATCTGGATCTGGTGATACGAGCTTCAACCCACGTATCCAAGCAAAGATTCAAGACATATCGATGGTGACAGGATTTTCTAAAGAAACCAAAAACGGATGGAGCTGGGATTTCAGTAATGCTTTTGGGTACAATGATTTTCATTATTATGGAGCGGGCACATTCAATGCTTCTGATATTGGTAATATTACTAAAACCAACTTTGACGACGGCGGATTTAATTTCTTACAAAACACGACGAACTTTGATTTATCCAAGCAATTTGGTACCGTAAACAATGGTGGTCTTAAAGTGGCTTATGGTGCTGAACTTAGGTATGAAGCTTACCGCATTAACAGAGGTGAAGTCGCTTCTTATAAGGCGTATCAAAATAATTTTGGATTACAACAAGCACCTGGCGCACAAGGTTTCCCTGGATTCAGTCCAGATGACGAGGTAGATGCAAACAGAATGGTAACAGGTATGTATGGTGATTTAGAGTACACGCCTTCAGAAGCATTCTTACTTACTGGTGCAGTGCGTTTTGAAAACTATTCTGACTTTGGTGCAGTGAGTACATTCAAAACCTCGTTCCGTTATAAAGTGACCAATAACTTTAATTTCAGAGGATCATTTAGCACAGGTTATCGTGCACCTTCATTACAACAAAAATATTTCAGCAATACCCTTACTTCTTTCTCACAAGGAAATTTAGTACAATCTAGAGTAGCCAACAACAATGATCCAGTTACTAAATTAGCGGGTATCCCTGCTTTAAAGCAAGAGACTTCTAATAACATGAGTCTTGGTTTCTCTTGGAAACCAATGCAAGGTTTATCTGTGACTGTAGATGGATATCAAATTAAAATGAAAGATCGCGTAGTCTTATCTGGCTTATTTAGCGCAGGTGATGCGACATTACCAACTGCATTGACTGATAAATTAAATACATTAGGTGTAGCCACTGCGCAATTTTTTGCGAATGCAGTAAACACAACCAATACTGGTGTAGATATCGTTGTAGATTATCAAAAGAAACTATCTGCAACTGAGAAATTGAAATTCTTATTGGTGGGTAATTTCCAAGGAATCGAAATTGACGCCATCAATGTACCAGCTGCATTGAATACCAATGAATACAATGCCAACACTTTCTTTAACGATCGTGAGAAGTTCTTCTTAAAAGCATCTGCACCTGCTTCAAAATTATCTTTCACTGCAGACTACACTAAAAAGAAAGTTAGCATTGGAGCAAGGGTGACTTATTTTGGTAAGTTAACTTTGACTGGATTTGGATATAACGGTGACGGTATCAATCCAGAAGTTCCAACAGATGCAGACGAGAATGTTTTTGTTCCAGAACACTTTAACTATGGTGGCAAATTCACCACAGATATTTACAGCAATATTCAGTTGAGTAAAAAAGTAAGCTTCATCATTGGCGCGGATAATATCTTTAATGTTCACCCAGACTTCGCAGTAAATCCACAAGCTAAATATTGGGCGGGTGACAATGAAACTGGCGGACCTTGGGATGGCGTACAAATGGGCTACAACGGTTTAAGACTATTTACCAAATTAGCATTCCGTTTCTAGCATGAAGAAACAAATCCTATTACTTAGCACCCTATTAATATTAAGTTTAACAACGATGTCACAAAATGGCATCGTTGTTTTTCAAACAGACTTCGGCACTAAAGATGGCGCTGTGTCTGCCATGAAAGGCGTAGCAAGTAGTGTAGATCCTACTTTAAAACTATACGATTTAACACAAGAAATTCCTGCATACAATATCTGGGAAGCGGCGTACAGACTAGATCAAACAGTGCCTTATTGGCCTGCAGGTACTGTGTTTGTTTCTGTAGTGGATCCCGGCGTAGGCACCAACAGAAAGTCGGTGGTCGCAAAAACAAAATCAGGCCATTATATCGTAACACCAGATAATGGCACGCTCACTTTACTTGCAGCAAGTATTGGAATAGAATCGATGCGTGAAATAGACGAGGCTGTTAATAGAAGAAAAAACTCAGGCGCCTCTTATACTTTTCACGGAAGAGATGTGTATGCCTATACCGCAGCAAGACTCGCATCTAAAAACATTGCTTTCGAATCGGTGGGACAACTATTAACACCCACTCCTGTTTTACTTCCTTACCAAAAAGCAAGTTTAACAACCGCAAATAATAAAGCAAGCTTGAAAGGAAATATCGATATCCTAGATATCCAATACGGTAATCTCTGGACCAATATTGGACAAGATCTTTGGAAAGCATTTGTTGCCCTCCCTCATACTAAAAACAGCATACTCGTAAAAATATTCCACCAACAAAAATTAGTATACCAAGGCACCATGCCTTTTGAGAATACATTTGGTGGTGTTGCGGTGGGCAAGCCTCTTGCCTACTTGAATAGTTTAATGCAATTGTCCTTCGCACTCAACCAAAGCAGCATGGCCGAAAAATTTAAGATCGGATCTGGTCCAGACTGGCATGTTGAAGTGAATTGGTGAGATGATTTAGAAGATATTAAGACCCAACTTAAATAGCGTTGTTTTAGTTTAAATCAATTACAATTGATTCATAAAATCCGCTAACAAACTATGAAAATGATGTGTACCCTGTTCACGCTTGGTGGCATATCTTCCGTAATGATAAAAACGAGAACGGATTCCTTGTTGTACATGCTGGACTACCTCTTCATCTTCTTGCTCAACGCTGTCCAAGCCAGCTCCTGCACCTGTGTCTAGCTTACTTGCGTCGTAGACAAAACTTAAGAAAGTCACTTTGGTATTGCCTGCATCAATTGGCGTAACAATGTTCAATGACAAACCCCAAGGATAAAAGTTAAACATCATATTCGGGAAGACCCAAAAATAATAAGCAGCAATATTTTTTCCTGCATCTACATGTCCTACTGGTAATTCAAAACAATGCTCCGAAGATTTAGATGCACCAATTTGTAAATTCGAATACTTGAAAATGTCTGTTGTGTAATCTTTAAAATCTAAAAATGCATTCAGTCCTGGATGCACAAATGGAATATGAAATCCCTCTAAATAATTTTCACAATACAAAGCCCAGTTCGCTTTAATATGGTATTCACTTGTTCTACTTGGCTCGTATACTAATTGATCGATGGGCAAGAAACCAATGCGCTCTTCCATCTCTTTAAAAAACAATTCAGGGCCCAATCCTTTTTTAAGTTGTGTAAACAACAAAGGCCCCCATTGGTATAAAGGCAAATCATGTAAATGATTGTTCTCTGGAATAAAATTTTCTACCTCTTTAAACTCCGGCATGGAAATAAATTTTCCATCCAAATGAAAAGCCCTGCCATGGTATTTACAACGCAAATGCTTTAAGCCGGTACAAGGCTCGTACACCATTAAGTTCCCACGATGCGTACACACATTCGACAAACAATGTACTCCGCCTTCTGTGTCCTTCGTAATCACCAAGGGCTCGTCGATATAATTTTCCAATAATCTAAATGGATATGCATCTCCCGCATTCGGCACCATGCCCGTATGACCAATGTACTGCCAGCTAGGTGCAAAAATTTGCTCCTTGGCTTTTTCCAAACAAGCTGGATCTAGGTAAAAACTCGTATCGATGGTTTTAGCCCTCGCAATATTGGGATCAATGAAAAAGGTAGACATAGCAGGTACATTTATATCCCCAAGATACAAAATCAAGCAGTATAATCGATTGGTAATGAGGCCAAATCCAAATCAATAGACCTATATCGAGCGCACTCCCAAGCAAAATCAATTGCTTCAAAAATAAAAATGAGGATAAATTCTTTGCTCCCCTTGATTAAATGCTAAATTATTTAGTTAATATTGCTAATAAATTTAGCTAAATGGAATTTCAAGAGGAAGCATACGAACAAAAAACAGGGTACACGGGGGCTAAAAACTACCAATCGGGGCAGATTGTACAAGCCAATGCCACTGGATTTGGTGCCGCATCGGACGATTTTATGGAAAGGGGGATTGATCTCAATGAGCAACTCATCCGCAATAAACCCGCTAGTTTTTTCTTTAGGGTCAATAGCGATGCCATGCTCGGCGCCGGGATTCATGTAGGTGATACCTTGATTGTAGACCGAAGCATTCAAGCAAGATCGGGCAACGTCGTAGTAGCGGTATTGAATGGAGAATTATTAGTGCGCCGTTTGCAGGTACAAGAACATAGCATTAGTTTATTGCCAGAAAATAAAAAATACGGCAGCATACAAGTGGCACAATTATCGGACTATAGCACTTGGGGTGTCGTGACTTTTGTGATTCACGCATTGTAAAGTCCCCTCGGACCAAATTATCTATACTTATTTTTAATACAAAAAGATGCAAGCCATTGTTGACTGTAATAGTTTTTACTGTTCCTGCGAAAGACTTTTCCAGCCACAGTTACAGCACCGTCCAGTGGTGGTGCTCAGCAACAATGATGGCTGTATTGTATCACGTACCGACGAGGCAAAGCAGTTGGGCATCTCTATGGCCGTCCCCTATTTTCAGGCGAAAGACTTGATTGAAAAAAATGGGGTTACTACTTTTTCCTCTAACTATCATTTATACGGCGACTTAAGTTGGCGCGTGATGGAAACCATGAGACAGTTGCTACCACCGGGTCATGTAGAAGTGTATTCGGTGGACGAAGCCTTTATAGACCTGGCTCACCTACCTGCAGAAAGTATCCAATCTTTTTGTGTAGACCTCAAAAATAAGATTGAAAGTTGGACAGGTATTTCTGTTTCTATTGGTGCCGCACCTAATAAAGTATTGAGCAAAGTAGCGAACCGATTAGCGAAAAAAAATAAAATCAAAACCAATTGTATTGTGGTATTATATACCACTAAAAAAATACAAGCGGCATTACAACATACACCTGTAGAAGATATTTGGGGCGTAGGTTTTAGCTATAATGAAAAACTAAAAGTGTATGGCATCCATACCGCCTACGCATTAAGTATTAAAGACCTGAGTTGGGGGAAACGTTTTTTAGGCGGCGTGGTAGGAATGCGTTTGATACGCGAACTAAAAGGTTTTAAAAGCCACCACATGCAAACCCCAAGAACAGAGAAGAAAATGATTGCAACTACGAGAATGTTTGGACGCAATGTCACCGATTGGCAGGAAATAGAAGAGGCACTTGCCACTTATACCACCAGGGCCGCAGAAAAATTAAGAAGACAACATAGTGCGGCGACGGGCATTGCCGTATTCTTACTCAAAAAAGCACCTATCCAATTAGATGCTGCATATTATAGCCGGGGCCGTCAAGTTAGTGGTTATACACAATTAGACAATCCTACCCAGAGCACCCCCGACCTGATTAAAGCGGTGGTCGCCATTGGTAAATCCCTCTACGAAAACGACGAGGTCTACAAAAAAGCTGGGGTGATCCTAAGTGGGTTTGTGCCCGATAATGCCTTACAAACCAATCTATTCGTTGCTCCTATTGATACCAAGAAGAAAAAACTAATGCATGTTATTGACAATATGAATGCTGCCTACCGCAACGATGTACTCAAATTTGGCACCAGCGGGACGCAAAAAAACTGGAAAATGCGCAGCGAAAAAAGAAGTAAACGCTTTACCACAAGATGGGAAGAACTATGCTTGGTAAAATGAGTAGCCTGCCTTATTTTTGCCCAATTTCACAATTATGAGCAATACACTGCATTCTAACGAATCTATCCAATCGAAAAAGAAGAAAATCATTGTTTTAGGAAGTGGTCCAAACCGTATCGGACAAGGGATTGAATTTGATTACTGTTGTGTACACGGATTGTTAGCAGTAAAAGAAGCTGGATACGAAGCCATCATGGTGAATTGTAATCCAGAGACCGTATCGACAGATTTTGACATGGCAGACAAATTGTACTTCGAGCCTGTTTACTGGGAACATCTTTGGGAAATCATTGAACTAGAACAGCCAGAAGGCGTGATCGTTCAATTAGGTGGACAGACTGCACTAAAATTAGCAAAGCGTTTAACTGAGCGTGGCATCAAAATCATTGGTACTTCATTCGACAGTTTAGATATCGCCGAAGATAGAGGACGCTTTAGTGATTTATTGAAAGAATTAAATATCCCTTACCCAGAATACGGAACTGCTTATACGGCAGACGAAGCGATTGAAGTAGCCAACCAAGTAGGTTATCCCGTATTGGTTAGACCAAGCTATGTCATTGGTGGACAAAGAATGCGAATCGTCATTAACGATGCAGAAGTAGAAACTGCAGTAGTAGGAATTTTAAAACATATCCCAGATAATAAAATATTAATTGACCACTTCTTAGATCGTTGTCAAGAAGCGGAGGTGGATGCGATATTTGATGGCGAAACTTTTCATATCATGGGTGTGATGGAACATATTGAACCAGCAGGTATCCATAGTGGAGACAGCAATGCCGTATTACCCGCATTTAACTTAACACCATTGATTGTAGAAAAGATGGAGTTTTATAGCGAGAAGATTGCAAGAGCCTTGAACATTAGAGGCTTAATCAATATTCAGTTTGCCATTAAAGACGGAAAAGTATTTGTGATAGAAGCGAATCCAAGAGCTTCAAGAACTACGCCATTCATTGCCAAGGCATATCAAATACCTTATTTAAATATTGCGACGAAAGTGATGTTAGGTGCGGCTAAATTAACTGACTTCACCATGGAGAAAAAACTAGACGGATACGCGATTAAAGAACCCGTATTTAGTTTTGATAAATTCCCAGGTGTAAATAAAGAATTAGGACCAGAGATGAAGAGCACGGGAGAAGCCATCCGCTTTATCAAAGACTTACGCGATCCTTATTTCAGAACCTTGTACAAAGAGCGTTCAATGAACCTGTCGAGATAGTTGAATAAAAAGTATCTAGTATAAATGCGAATCCCCCACCGAACATTTTAGCTGAGAGGTGGGGGATTCGCATTTATGCTAGATCGTTACTATTAAAATTTCGTTCCGTACTGATCAATTAGGTAAACAATCGCAGCCATATTCACCGCGCCTAATAATAGTTCACGCTTGTTGACGTTTTCAAATACATCTGTTTTAGCATGGTGTAAATCAAAATAACGTTGACTATCTGGTACCAAACCTGCAAGGACAATAGATGTGTTGACATTCTTCAAAGGACCAATATCCGCTCCGCCACCACCAGCAGTAATTTCAGTTCCATAAGGTTTCAATAAACTAGCCCATTGTTGAAACTTTTTAAACTGTTCAGGACTTGTTGCACTAATACCAATCGCTCTTGGTGTAAATCCACCTGCATCACTTTCTAGTGCAAAAACATGTTGCTCATTATTTTGCTTTGCCAATTCAGCATATTTGTTGCCACCACGCATCCCATTTTCTTCATTCGCAAATAAAACAAAACGGATCGTTCTTTTTGGCTTATAATTTAACGCTTTCATCGTACGTAAGATTTCCATTGTTTGCACGATACCTGCACCATCATCATGCGCGCCTTCGTTCACATCCCAACTATCTAAGTGACCGCCAATGGTGATAATTTCATTCGGAAATTCGGAGCCCTTAATTTCTGCTACTACATTGTTTTCGTCTGCGTCAGGCAAAAAGAAACCATAGGTTTGCATTTGTACACGCAATTGTTTGTTTCTAGATTGATTCCATAATTTTTTCGCATCATTCGGACCAACTGCTACAGCTGGGATCTTTGGATAAGCTTCGTCATAAACCATCGTTCCAGTATGTGGTGAATTATCAGGTGCAGTACTTAAAGAATGAATCATCACACCCACAGCACCATATTTAGCAGCTCTACTTGCGCCAGCTCTTCTATAGGCACCTGCTTCTCCGTAAGACTTGAATGTCTGAATATTTGTAGGGTCAAATTGACTATGGTAGTATACAATCTTGCCTTTTACTTCGTCTTTCCTTTTTTCCAATTCGTCAAAATTGGCCACAGCTAATAAATCTGCTTCAACCAGTCCGTTACTAGATAATGAGTTACCCAATGCAAGTACTTCTAATTTATCAATCATTGCTTTACCATCAGCAGCCACCACAGCACTAAAATCTTTGCCGCCACGTTGCCAATTAGGTGTTTTACAAGCTTGCATAAAAACCTGATCAGGCTTAAATGATTCCATATGTCGCTTACCCCAAATAGCAGCATTTTGTTGTTGAGGAGAACCCGCTAAACGGCCACCAATATCTTTGGTTAACTCTCTTAATAAATCATAGGCTTTACCATTTCTCATGATCTCGTCGGACATCATTTTAATGGTAGTACTATCAGATGTAGATTGCGCCTGAACCATCATAGGAAGGGCAAAAAGACATAGAAAAATTTTACGCATAATCAGCTTGTTTTAACTTTCAAATAATTTATTAAATATAACTAAACTTTATCGATTATTTAGTTGTTCTTTGTAGTCACAATAGCTCAAAATGAAGATTGGAATAGTTTGTTATCCTACATTTGGTGGTAGTGGTGTGTTAGCCACTGAACTTGGAAAGGCCTTGGCAGAAAAAGGACACGAAATCCATTTTATTACCTATCAGCAACCGGTTCGTTTAAATAGTTTTCACGAAAATATATTTTACCATGAGGTAAGGGTTCCTACATATCCTTTATTTGATTATCCTCCTTATGAATTGGCACTAGCGAGCACCATGGTGGATGTGATTTTGAACCACGACTTGGATTTAATCCATGCCCATTATGCCATTCCGCATGCTTCTGCAGCCTACACCGCCAAGCAGATTGTAAAGCAAAAAACCGGCAGATCGGTGCCCGTGATTACCACATTGCACGGAACAGATATTACATTGGTGGGCCGAGACAAAACCTATGAACCAGTCGTTACTTTTTCTATCAACGAAAGTGATGCCATCACGGCCGTTTCAGAAAATTTAAAACAAGAA
>CALPLN020000033.1 GCA_943324415.2 Sediminibacterium ginsengisoli
ATTTTATTGATGATGGTGGTAGCTACACAGATTTTTCCTGTGGATGGGCTGCGCTTTTGGTCACAAATCATGCAATCAACTGATGAAATCTCTACGAGTGTTTTATTAACAATAGAAGAAGAGGAATTGGAACAAATTCAGTTCAAATTAAAAAATATTGATTCAAGTAAGGCTCATTTTTATGAGCGCGTTACAAATGTGTCAAATGCTCAAGCTGTCTACAAAACCATTTCTCATATAGGGGAAGTTATTGATCGCAATGACCCTATTTTGATCCCCCCGCCCAATCCGACTGCGTAACTCGTAATTTCACATTGACTACTTGATACTATTCAAGATACAAAGTCAACCTAGGGTAGTATCTTGACATTCAATTGAATTAACTAACTGTGATATTCCTTTCTAGTCACAAAACGTATTATTTTAACTTATTAAGAAAAATGAATTTAAATAAACCATCACAAGGATTAAGCTTTAACTTTTTAAAAGAGGACCTTCCAGCTGGATTGGTTGTGTTTTTAGTGGCACTACCATTGTGCTTAGGTATCGCACTCGCTTCTGGAGCACCTTTGTTTTCTGGCATCATAGCAGGAATTATTGGAGGTATCGTTGTTGCATTTGCAAGTGGTTCGGCATTGAGCGTAAGTGGCCCTGCAGCAGGATTGACCGTAATTGTATTAAATGGGATCACTACTTTAGGAGCGTATGATCAGTTTTTGGTAGCGGTCGTGATTGCCGGAATTTTGCAGATTATATTAGGATATTTAAAAGCAGGCGTCATTGGGTATTACTTTCCATCAAGTGTCATTAAGGGGATGCTTGCTGCCATTGGTATTATTCTAATTTTAAAACAAGCCCCTATTGCAATTGGTTACAATAAAGCAGCGGCGATTTCTTATCATTTTGGCTCCATCATCATTGCCGGCATATCCATTGCGATCATTTTATTTTGGGACCTGCCTTTCTTAAAAAAGTATACATTTTTTAAATATGTACCAGGTGCTTTAATAGCAGTGATTACTGGAGTTTCTTTAAATGCCATTTTTACAACCTACTATCCAGCATGGACTTTAACTGCAGAGGCATTGGTAAAATTACCAGTTGCAAAAAATAGCACTGAATTTATTGGTCAATTTACTTTGCCAAATTTAAGCGCATTGGGTAATTATCAAGTCTATGTGATTGCAGTGACGATTGCTATTATTGCAAGTCTAGAGACATTATTAAGTACAGAAGCAGCTGATAAATTAGATCCTTATAAAAGAGTTACACCAACGAATAGGGAATTAAAGGCACAAGGATTGGGTAATTTAATTTCTGGCATGATTGGAGGCTTGCCAATGACTGCGGTGATTGTTAGAACTTCTGCCAATGTGAATGCCGGGGCTAAAACCAAACTTGCTGCTGTATTCCATGGCTTGTTATTACTGATAAGTGTGGTGGCATTTGCCGCTGTATTGAACCATATCCCTTTAGCTTGCCTTGCTGCAGTGTTATTGGTAGTAGGGTATAAGTTGGCAAAATTTAGTCTATTTAAAGAAATGTATCGATTGGGATGGGAGCAGTTTGTCCCTTTTATGGTTACAATTGTTGCGATACAATTTAGTGACTTATTAAAGGGGATTGCTTTAGGTATGTTGGTAGCAATATTTTATATCTTAAGAACCAATTATCGCCGTGACTACCAAATTCATCAAGAGAAAAAAACAGAAGGTGGCGCTATCACCATCCAGCTTGCTGAGCATGTGACTTTTATCAATAAAGGGAGCATTGCAAAGAAACTAGCAGACATAGAAACGGACACTAAGGTAACGATCGACGCTAGTCAATCTCATTACATTGATTTAGATGTCATAGAGATGATCTACGACTTTGAAATAGCCGCTAAATTAAAAAACATAAACGTAACTTTGATCAATATGCCCGCTAGAGCAATTGTATCAGGGCACTAGTCGCAAAAGGCGTATAGCCCAATAAGCTAGTTCATAAAATATAACACAAAATGGAAAAATCATATCAAAGGCTCATTAAAAATAATAAAGAATGGGTAGCAGAACAATTGCAATTAGACCCGACATTTTTCGAAAAACTATCCAATGGACAAGCTCCAGAGTATTTATGGATAGGTTGTTCAGATAGCAGGGTGCCTGCTGAATCAATCACAGGAACAGACCCTGGTGAAATGTTTGTACATCGTAATATCGCGAACATGGTAGTACACAGTGACATGAATATGTTAAGTGTTTTATCTTATGCGGTAGATGTATTAAAAGTAAAACACATCATTGTGTGTGGTCATTATGGTTGCGGAGGGGTTATGGCTGCTATGAAAAACCAACAGTTTGGCTTAATAGACAACTGGTTAAGACATATTAAGGATGTGTATAGATACTATCATGTTGAATTAGACGCTATTGAAGATGAAACCTTGAGGGCAAGAAGATTTGTGGAAGTCAATGTGCAGGAACAAGTATTTGACCTAGGCAAAACGTCGATTGTTCAAAATGCATGGAAAAGAGAACAGCCATTGCATATCCATGGCTGGGTCTACGATATTCATGACGGATTGATTAATGACTTAGGGGTGAACTTCACCTGTCCTAAAGATTTACATAACGTGTATCATCTTGACTAATAATACTTTAGATAAAAAAGGGCACTCTTTGTAGTGCCCTTTTTTGTGCTATTTATATTAGTTAATATTAAGTTCACATTCAGTTAACAATTCGGTAACATTCAACTTTGATATTTGCGATACAAATAAAATCATATCGTGAAAAGTATTATACTATTTATACTTTGTTTTGTTACTATAGCTTCAGTCCATGCTCAAAAGGCAAAATTGATAGGTAAGGTTACAAACGTAAAAAACGAATTATTAGTTGGTGTTACAGTCACATTAAAGTCTGACAAAAATTTAGTTTCAAAAACTGATATCGAAGGACGTTTCAGCTTTAATATCGATATCAATAAAGCGTATAATTTAGACCTTTCATATGTTGGATATAAAATTAAAACTATAGAAGTATCTCCAGCTAAGACGATTAATGAGGAAGTTGTTATCGATGTATTATTAGAAGAGTCGGGTAAAAAATTAACAGACGTAGTGGTGAGTGCGAGTAGATCAACAAACAAAGGATCAACAGATAATGCATTGATTGCTTTTCAAAAAAATACCAATACGGTGGCTTCGGTTATTTCTGCGGAGTCCATCAAAAGAAGTCCAGATAGAAACACTGCTGAAATTTTAAAAAGAACACCAGGTGCTTCTATCCAAGAGGGTAAATTCATTATTGTAAGAGGTTTGGCGGATAGATACAACCAAGCTATGTTAAATGGTATCTTGTTAACAAGTACAGAGCCAGATAGAAAAACATTTTCATTCGACTTATTCCCATCTCAAATCATTGATAACATCATCATTAATAAGGCCTTCGTTCCGGAACTGCCAGGTGAGTGGGCTGGAGGTTTGATTCAAGTGAATACAAAAGACATCCCAACAAAAAACTTCTTTAATATACAAGTTGCGACTAGTGCGAATACACTTATAACAGGTAAAGACTTTTTTAAAGACAAAGGGGGTAAAACAGATTGGTATGGAGTAGATGACGGATCAAGATCTTTGCCAACTGGATACACAACAAAATCTAATTTTGATACAGCGAATATTGCCTTCAAAACTGCCTTAGGCAAAACAATGCCAAATAATTGGACTCCAGTGCAAATGACTGCTAAGCCAAATATAAGCTTACAAATGAATGGTGGATTCAGTGGAACTTTATGGGGCAAAAAAATAGGCGGTATCTTAGGAATTAACTATGCTAAAGCATATCGCTTACAAGAAAATTTAAACCGACAAAATACAGCTAATGAAGGCGGCTCTTTCTCTGTATTATACGATTATCAAGATGACAAGTATATCCAAGATATTAATATGGGTGCAATTGCGGGATTGTCTATATTTTTAAATCCTTTAAATAAGATCAGTTACAAAGCAATTGTAAACGTAAAGTCAAACAACGCTTACACCGATCGTAGCGGAGAAGATTTCACAAGAGGCGATTTAATTAAGAGTAACGAATTTGTATTTGGTCAAAATGTATTCTTCACGAATCAATTGAATGGCGAACATAGTTTAAGTAGCAAATTAAAGTTGAACTGGTTTGGCGCGTTTAACATTTTAGATAGTTATAGCCCAGATCAAAGAAGAATTATGTATACAAAGAATACTGGTTCTAATGATCCATATGTATTGAATATCTCCAATACATTGTCTCAACAATCAGGAAGTAGAATTTTCCAGGATTTAAGTGACTATATCTATACAGCAGGTGGTGACTTGACTTATAAAATTAAATCTCAAACGATCAAGGCTGGATATTTACTACAAATTAAAGATCGTTTGTATGACGCGAAATTATTTGCCAACTTCCTTCCTTCTGACAATGCTGCATTAAGAGCACAGGGTCCTGAAACGGTATTTGCACCTCAGAATTTTGGTAACGGAACAAATAACTTATTCGGTTTTGACGCCATTAAAGGAAGAAATTTCAGGTACATGGCCAATACAATTTTAAATGCAGGTTTTTTACAATTTGACAATAAGCTTACTGAAGCTGTTAGAGTGGTTTGGGGATTACGTGTAGAAGATTATGATCAGCTGATTGGTAGTGTTAAGAAATGGGATCCTCGTCACACTTATTCAAGAGTGACGGATTACTTACCTGGTATTAATACAACCATTAAGATCAATCAAAAGAGTAATTTAAGATTAACAGCATCTCAAACTGTAATTAGACCAGAGCTAAGAGAACTTTCTGCATTGAATATTTATGATTTCGAATTGAATGCATCTGTTCAAGGTAATCCATTGTTAAAGAGAACAAAAATTACGAACACAGATATTCGTTATGAAATCTATCCAACTTCTGGCGAATTGGTAACAATGGGACTTTTTTACAAAGACTTCTCAAATCCAATTGAGCAAATATTTAACGAAGGCGCAGGCGGATCAAGTACGTTTACTTATCAGAATGCGAAAAAAGCAACTACCTATGGCTTGGAATTAGAGATGCGCAAGAAGTTAACCAAGCGCTTCACATTACAAGCGAATGGATCTTTAATTAAGAGTTCATTGAAAGATTCAAGTTTGAATTTAGACAGACCATTACAAGGACAATCTCCTTATTTAATCAATATGGGTTTATTGTATGATATCGCTGAAAAAGGTTTCAATGCTACAGTCTTATTCAACCAAGTGGGCGAAAGAATTTACTTAGTAGGTGATGTGCAAGGTGGTGCCTCAACTCCAAATATTTATGAAGCACCAAGGGCTTTGTTCGATTTCCAAATGAGTAAGAAATTTGCTGACAACAAAGCTGAAATTAAAATAACGATCTCTGATATCCTAAACCAGAAGCAAACTTTCTACCAAAACAATACCTCAGATACAAAATACAATAGTACTATCGATGCAATCCGTTTCCAAAGACGTTTCGGTACTACTTTCGGCATCTCATTAAACTATTCTTTATAAAAATCAATTCAACAACAAACATTTTTAAATACAAAACAATGAAACAATTTATTTATTTATCTCTTGCTTTTTTAGCCATTACTGGTTGTAGAAAGATCGAAATGGATGGCGAGAAAGAGTTAGTTATCGTCACTAAAGAAGTTGCACCAGTTGGTGTGGTAAGCAATACCATTACTTTATCTGGTCGTATTACTAAAGACACTACATTATTCGCAAAGGACGTAAACTATTTGTCTGGTATCGTTTACGTAGCAAGTGGAGTTACTTTAACAGTAGAAGCTGGAGCAAAAGTGCAAGGAAAGTATTCTGGATCTGATGTCTCTGCTTTGGTTATTGCAAGAGGCGCAAAAATTGTAGCTAAAGGAACTGCTGAAAAACCTGTAATATTCACATCTGCTTCTGCGAATCCACAATCTGGTGATTGGGGCGGTATCGTGATTTGCGGTAAAGCACCAGTAAACACAACATTCAACGGAACGGCTGGTTTGTTACAAGTTGAAGGGGGTATTGATAATGCTAGCGGAGATGGTTTAGCAGGTGGAACAGATGCTGCTGACAATTCTGGAATCATATCTTATGTTCGTATTGAATATGCTGGTTATGCATTCCAACCGGATAAAGAAATCAACAGCTTAACAATGGCTGCTGTTGGTAATGGTACACAAATCGACCACGTAGAAGTGGCTTATGCTAAAGATGACGCATATGAGTGGTTTGGTGGCACAGTGAACTGTAAGTATTTAATTGCTTACAAAACACAGGATGATGATTTTGACACAGACAACGGATATAGTGGTTATGTTCAATTTGGTTTAGCATTAAGAGATTCTGCTATTGCTGATATCTCTAAGTCTGAAGCATTTGAGTCTGACAACAACTCTTCTGGTTCTACAGCAACTCCTTTCACATCTGCTGTATTCTCAAATATGACAGCTATTGGACCTCGTGCGAGCTTATATAGTACAGGAAACAGTTTATTCTTAGCTGGTGCTCATATCAGAAGAAATACAAAGATTTCAATTATGAATTCAGTATTTATGGGATGGCCTAATGCTTTATTGATTGATGCTAGTACAGGTACACCAGTTGATAAAAATATTGATGACAGTACAATTCGTTTCAGATACAACACTTTAGCAGGTAATGGTGGTTTAGTTGCAGGCGTTCCAACAAATGTAAATGCTAAATACACTGCGAGCACAAGTGCTGCTACCGGTAAAACAACAGCTTCAATTGAAGCATGGATTGCGGATACGTATTATGCAAACACAGCAACTGTAAATGCAGTGGATGCGAAGTTAATTCAACCATTTAACTACACTTCATTTGATGCGACTCCATACGCTGGTACTGCATCTCCTGCCGCTGGCTTGTTAACATTTGGAATTGCTGTAAGTTATAACTACGCTAGTAACGGTAATTTCACAGACCCTAAATTACAAGATGCATTCTTGAAGAAAGTAACTTTTAGAGGTGCGATCGGTTTGTCTGGAGAAGATGCTACATGGTGGAAAGGTTGGACAAAATGGAATTACTAGTATTAGAAACTACTATATAAAAAAAATACCCTCGCATCGCGAGGGTATTTTTTTGCTTATTATTCAAAGATGAATTAATTATCCATTGTATGCTTCAGATACACCCTTGTGTAAAATCTTTCCAGCTCTAATGTTTAAGCCTTTAGCCAATGCTTGATTTTCGGCACAAGCAATTTCCCAACCTTTGTTTGCAATTGCAAGCGCATAGGGTAAAGTTGCCTGTGTTAAAGCGCGCGTGCTAGTTTGAGGTACTGCACCTGGCATGTTAGCAACGCAATAGTGCGTGATATTGTCGATGGTGAATACCGGATTTTCGTGTGTCGTTGGCTTACAAGTTTCAATACAACCACCTTGGTCTACTGCAACGTCTACAATCACAGATCCTGCTTCCATTAATTTCAAATCTACTTCTTTAACTAAGTGCGGTGCTTTTGCGCCATGTAATAATACTGCACCAATTAATAAATCAACTGTAGGTAATTTTTCTTTGATTGCCAATAAAGTAGAATATTGTGTCACTACGTTCGCAGGCATTACATCAGATAAATACCTTAATCTAGCTAAGTTCGTATCCATGATGGTTACATTCGCGCCCAATCCAGCAGCCATTTTAGCAGCTTGTGTTCCTACAATACCACCGCCAATTACCAATACTTCTGCTGGCTTCACACCTGGAACACCACCTAATAACTTTCCTTTACCACCGAAAGGCTTACCTAAATAATAAGCGCCCACATTCACCGCCATTCTACCAGCCACTTCTGACATTGGAACTAATAATGGCAATGAACCATCAGGTAATTCTACTGTTTCATAAGCGATACAAACGGCATGCGTTTTCATCATAGCTTCTGTTAATTCTTTAGAAGCAGCAAAGTGGAAATAAGTGAATAATATTTGTCCAGATTTAATCAATGGATATTCAGCAGCTAAAGGCTCTTTCACTTTAACAATCATTTCTGCAATAGCATACACTTCGGCTGGTGTATTTAAAATTTGCGCACCCACCGCCTTGTAAGCATCGTCAGAAAATCCTGATCCAGCACCTGCATTGGTTTCAATATATACCGTATGGCCTTGTCTTGACAATGCATCCACACCTTCAGGAGTTAAACCTACACGGTACTCTTGGATCTTAATTTCTTTAGGAACGCCAATAATCATAGTATTAGTTTTTATTTCTGTACAAATATCATAAATAAGGAAATATTCATAGTAAACTTCATATAATCAGTAAATTTTGTTGTTTAAAGCTAAAAATGTAATAAAATAATGTAATTTAGGTCTTAAATTATCGATCAAACAGAAATTATTTCTCTATGGCTTTAGATGCAATTGACCAATCCATTTTAAGGATACTACAAAAAGATGCTTTAGCAAAGTTGAAAGACATTAGTGCAGCCATCAATTTGTCACTTAGTCCAACCCATGATCGAGTTAAAAGACTAGAGCAAGAAGGGTACATTTTACAATATGTGGCCTTGTTGGATCGAAAGAAAATTGACCTTGGTTTAGTGGTGCATTGTCAGGTTACTTTGGATAAACAAACCAGAAGTCATTTTTCTGAATTTGAACAAACCATTGCACAATTTCCAGAAGTGATTGCATGTAGTTTGGTCTCTGGTAATTTTGATTATTATTTAAAGCTGGTCACTAAAGACGTAGAGACCTACAATAAATTTTATCAAGAAAAATTAGCCGTGCTCCCGATGGTAGCACATATTAGTAGTTTGTTTGTGATGGACGAGATCAAAACAACGACAGCACTTCCATTATAATTGACCCATTTAGATGCATCATTCATTTACGATTACCCTTCATTTTATTTTATGTACGATATCTCCTATTTCAAAGCGAATGATCACCAAGAAGTGATTGAGTTTATGCAAGCCAATCCTTTTGTCACTATTTGTGGTGTAGATAAAAACGGCTTACCTATTGCGGCACAAATACCAATATTGATTAAGCAAGTGCAAGATAAATTAATCATCAGTGGGCACCTGATGCGTAAGCAAGATCACACCAATGCATTTGAAATCAATCCGAATACCTTGGTTATTTTTTCTGCACCTTCTGCCTTTGTAAGTGCGAGTTGGTATACAAGCAAAGGACAAGCAAGCACTTGGAATTACCAAACGGTTCATGCCATTGGCAAAATGCAAATGCAAGACGAAGCACATTTGCATCATTTACTTGTGGAGTTGACCGCGAAATTTGAAAAGGATCCGGATGCAACATCGCAAGTGAAAAATTTAGATCCAATGTACATGCAACAAAATATGAAAGCAATCATTTCTTTTGAGATAGAAGTAGCGCAATTAAAGCATGTATTTAAATTGAGTCAAAATAGGGACGAGGCCTCGCACCAAAATATCCAAGACGAATTGAGTAAAGGAGATGCGGCCTGTAAGTACATGGCTGCAGCGATGAAGCGATAAATTATTTTTACTAGTTATTTTTTACTAGGCTCAATCAAATCCCAAAGATTCCCATAAAGATCTTTAAACACGGCTACCGTACCATACTCCTCTACATGCGGAGGGATCGTAAACTCAACGCCTTTGGCAGTGTAGTGGTTAAAATCTCTATAAAAATCGTCTGTGTATAAAAATAAAAATACACGTCCTCCTGTTTGGTAGCCGATACTTTTTTCTTGCTCAGGCGTAGCTGCTTTCGCTAGTAATAACATACAACCATTCTCTGCTCCGGCTGGTTGTACCATCACCCATCTCTTGGTTTCAGATAGGATGGTATCTTCGATTAATTTGAAACCTAAAATTTCCGTGTAATAGGCGATGGCTTCATCGTAGTCTCTAACAACGACAGCGATATGGGCGAGATTTTGTTGCATGAATCAAATATACAATTTGTAAATAGATCTACATAGGATCAACCCTTATCTTTACACTTTATACCATGCTATGACACCAGTAAAAAATTTAATTTTTGATTTAGGCAATGTTTTATACGACATTGATTTTGACATCATGTATGCGGAATTTGACAAACTGGGCATCCCTAATTTTGAAAATCATTTTACCTTAAATAAGTCGGACCAATTGTTTTTTGATTTGGAAAAGGGATGGATCAATGAGTCGGAATTTTGCGACGGCTTTAATCAGTTGTATCAGTTAACGCTCCGTCATGAACAAATTATTACAGCATGGAATTCCTTGTTGATTGGGTTTAGAAAAGAAAGCATGGCATGGGTAAAAGCAAATCATCAAGCCTATCCTACTTTTTTATTCTCCAATACCAATCAGATCCATTACGATTACTTTATTCCCCAGTTTTCAAGAGAGATTGGCGGAAATTTTGAAGCACTATTTAAAACACCTTATTATTCTCATCAAATGGGGATGCGTAAGCCCGATCCTGCCTCTTTTCAATCTATTTTAGATCAAGAAGGCCTTATTGCCGCTGAAACCCTATTCATAGATGACAATGAGCCCAATGTGATTGCCGCCGCTTCAGTGGGATTGCAAGTGTTGTTCCTTCAACCTGGGATGCGCATCGAATCCGAATTACCAACCATTTTAGGGGTATAATTTTACTTAAGTTCCTCAAAATCAATGTAATCTGCATCTTTTTCAACTGGCTTGATGGTGGATTTAGGCGCAGTGTTCGTTGTATTTTGGCTTGTAAAACCTGCATTATTCGGGTTTTGCTGTTGGGCCTCAGCCATTTTGCGTTGCATTTCTTCCATATTTTGACGCACGGTTTTAACCCCTTTACGCACAGGAAGCACCACATTGAATATGAGTTTATAGAGCAGGTAGATTAGAAATCCATAGATTAGCAGCTTCGTCATACTGCAAAAATACGGTCAGATTGAATAAAATTGGGTGAATTCATCCTCTTTTCTTACCTTTGTTCCAGAATATGCAGAGAAATGAAGGGAACGAAGTCGTTCCCTTCTTCTTTTTCAACTATGGAAGTAAACGAACTAAAAGACAGAATTCACACCTTATTAGAGCCTTTTTTACAAGAGGATCCAAGCTATTTTTTGGTACATATCAAAGTAAAGCCGGGTCATATAATAAGAGTATACATTGATGGCGACCAAGGTTTGCCCATTAAACAATGCACTTCTTTCAACAGAAGATTGTACAAAGCAATCGAAGAGGCTGCTTGGTTTCCTGAGGGTGATTTTGCTTTAGAAGTTTCTTCTCCTGGTGTGGAGGAGCCTTTGATTTTAAACAGACAATATGTAAAAAATATTGGACGTAATGTAGAGGTGATATTAAATGACGAATCTGTTTTTGTAGGCACTTTAAAAGAGGTGACAGACAAAGACATTTTAATAGAGTGGACAGCGGGTAAGGGTAAAAAAGCAACCCAAGAATCCATGCTTATTCCATTTGAAAATATAAAATCAACTATAGTTCAAATTCAATTTTAACAAATCTCAAGCTTGATAGCTTGATAAAAAAATGATGTTATGGCAAGTATAAATTTGATTGAAGCTTTCGCGGAGTTTAAAGACGCCGAAAATATAGATCGTCCTACGATGATGAAAGTGGTAGAAGATGTATTCAAAACCTTATTGAGAAAAAAATATGGTAGCGATGAAAACTTCGACGTAATCGTGAATGCAGAAAAAGGTGACTTGGAAATTATCCGCCGTCGTGAAATCAGACCTGATGATGACGTGGACAATCCTTTAGCCGAAGTGTCTTATTCTGATGCTATCAAGATCGAGCCTGACTTTGAAATTGGTGAGGAATTATTAGAGGAAGTAAACATCTACGATTTTGGTAGAAGAGCGATCCTTGCTGCAAAGCAGACCTTAGCTTCTCGTATCAATGATTTAAAGAAAAACGTTTTAGTTAAAAAATATTCTGATAGAATCGGTGACATTATCAATGCAGAAATCTATCAGGTTTGGAAAAAAGAAGTATTGTTATTGGATGAAGAAGGCAATGAATTGATTCTTCCAAAAACTGAACAAATTCCACAAGACTTTTTCAAAAAAGGAGAGAATATCAGAGCTGTTGTGGCAAGAGTGGATATGAAAAATAACTCGCCTGTAATTATTTTATCTAGAACGAATCCATTGTTCTTAGCTAAATTATTAGAAATAGAAGTGCCAGAAATTTTCGATGGTTTAATCACTATTAAGAAGATTGTTCGTGAGCCAGGTGAGCGTGCAAAAGTGGCTGTTGAATCATTCGACGATCGTATTGATCCAGTAGGTGCTTGTGTGGGTATGAAAGGTTCTCGTATTCATGGTATTGTAAGAGAGTTGAAGAATGAAAACATTGACGTGATCAATTTTACAACGAACACGCAATTGTTAATCCAACGTTCATTGACTCCAGCAAAAATCAGTTATATGAACATTGATGCGGATCGTAAGCGTGCAGAAGTATACTTACAAGCAGATCAAGTTTCTTTAGCAATTGGTCGTCGTGGTGTGAATATTAAATTGGCTTCTGAATTAACAGGATACGAATTAGATGTGTACCGTGAAGACGAAGAAATTGTAGACGAATTCGATATCGATTTAGATGAATTTAGCGATGAGATTGAAACATGGATCATCGATGAGTTTAAGCGTGTTGGTTGTGATACGGCTCGTAGCGTATTGAAATTAGACGCAGATGAATTAGAGAAGAGAACAGACTTAGAAAAAGAGACGATTGCTGATGTGCGTCGTGTCTTACAAGAAGAGTTTGATAAAGGTGAATAACCTTTGAATTAGAAGTATATTTGTAAAAGGAACGCGTTCCATGAAATCAGGACATGATTTATCGGGACAAAAAACATTAGAATGTCAGAATTGAAACTACCAAGACTGTTAGCAGCTGCTAAAGAATTCAACATCGGTCAAGACACCTTGATTGAATTTCTTAGCACAAAAGGTTTTCCTAAGGATGACCTTAAGCCAACGGCCAAATTAACTGAAAGTCAGTATTATGCTTTGCAGGCAGAATTCCAAAGCGATAAGGTTGCCAAGAACAAGGCAGACCACGTGGAATTACCAAAGAATGCAATAGCAGACAAAGGCAAAAAAGCGGAGGAAGAAATTGCTCCAGCTAAAAAAGCAGTTGTTGCTGAAACACCAGTTGTGGAAACACCAAAAGCAGCAGCGCCAATCGTTGAAGCTGCTCCAATCGTGGCACCTGCCCCTGTTGAAGAAGCGCCAAAAGCACCTGCTCAAGTTAAAGTAGAAGCGCCTGAGATGGAAGCGCCAAAAGTGATCAATAAGATTGATCTTTCTTTAATCGACTCTTCTACAAGACCAAAAAAGACAGTTAAAAAAGTAGAGGAAGCTGCGCCTAAGGCAACTGCTGCAAAAGCACCAGAAGCACCAAAAGCGCCTGTTAAAAAAGCAGAGCCAACTCCAGCACCAGCCCCTGCACCCAAAGCGGCACCGGTAGATCATTCTATCGCGCCAGAAAACGTGCATGGTGCCATCACCAATATCCAAGCGGATAAATTAACAGGTCCAAAAATTTTAGGTAAAATTGAATTACCAATCAATAGCGATACAAGACCAAAACCTTTAACTCAGGAAGAAAAGCGTGTGCGTAAGCGCATCCCTGTTCCAGGTAGACCTAATCAACCAGGTCAATCAGGACAAGGTGGTCAAACACAGGGTGGTGGCTATCAAGGCAATCGTCCACAAGGTGGTGGTTACCAAGGCAATCGTCCACAGGGTGGTGGTTATCAGGGCAATCGTCCAAACAATGGTACTCGTCCTGGACAAGGTGGTGCAAGAGGAAGAAATATGCCACAAACGGCTGAACAAAAAGAAATCGATCAGAAAGCAATTCAAGATAAGATTAAGGAAACACAAGCGAAATTATCAGGCCAAGGGGGTCGTGGTAAGAGCATGAAGTCCAAGTATCGTCGTCAAAGAAGAGAAGAAGCTGCTGAAAATCAAAATAACGAACAGAGAGAAGACAATAAATTACAGGTAACAGAATTTGTAACCGTAAGTGAGTTATCTAGTTTGATGGATGTAAGTTTTGCAGACATCATTAGTAAGTGTATGAACTTAGGTATCATGGTATCAATCAACCAGCGTTTAGATGCCGAGGTCATTGAATTGGTAGCAAGTGAATTTGGATTCGAAGTTGAATTCGTTGGATTGGAAGATGTAGAAGAAATGGATGAGGAAGAAGAAGCAGAAGACCAAGCGAATTTAGTGGAACGCCCTCCAATCGTAACCATCATGGGTCACGTGGATCACGGTAAAACCTCTTTATTGGATTATATCCGTAACGCAAATGTAGTTGCTGGTG
>CALPLN020000034.1 GCA_943324415.2 Sediminibacterium ginsengisoli
ATAAGGCGTTTCAATAAATAATTGCGCTATACTATTGCTATTTACAATTTGTTCTAGGGTTTGAATTTTCTTTTTTCTTTCAGTTGCATCAATAGGTAAGTAGCCATTAAAAGTAAATCCTTGTCCATTAAATCCGCTCCCCATTAAGGACAACAAAATGGACGACGGTCCCATATAGGGCTTTACCGTGGCGCCTAGTTTTTGCGCTGCAGCCACCAATAATTGTCCAGGATCTGCAATGCCTGCGCAGCCCGCTTCGGAAACGATCCCGATAGTTTTTCCAGATTTCAATAGTTGAATGAACGCGTTTATCTGTGCTTCTTCTACTTGGTGAATGGTAAACCATTGATAGTCGTCGATCACCATTTCCTTCCAAATTTTTTTAAAAAATCTTCTGGTTGTTTTTTCATTCTCTACAAAAAATGCGTCACAGGATTTGATCCAAATTGCAATATCTTTTGGAAGTGCTTCCCAGCCCTCTTCGTGTAGTAACATAGGCAATAGCAATACCTTTCCTAATGCTTCCATAATTATTCAGTGTCTTTAATTTCTTGTGTATTAAGATGCGCGGCAACCAATGCATAAAACGGAGCGGTGATCCATCCAATAATCGGGAGTAGGTGTAAAAGATAAAAGACAATACCATTTCCTATTGGTAATCCTTTGTGACGACTCACATAAGCTGCAGCCAAATTTCTATTGTGCTTTTCTGTAGCCAGACCAAAATCCATCATGGCAAATCCTAAAAAGTAACTTTCCATCAAGATGGTAAACAATGGCGTAAACCATCCCACCACTGGCAATGTACAAACCAATACAATTGGAATGAGGTAAACGGTTTGCCAAAGCATATTATTCAGATTAACTAAGACAGCTCTTGCCACTAGTCTAAAATATTCTCGTTTATTAAAAACAAATGGGACGCCTTGTTGGATAGCAACTATACGTAAATGCAAATAGGCAAATAGGGGTGCAAAGAAAATTAGAAAAAGATACTTGAATAAGGCAAAGTAAAAAAGCAATAAAGTAAACCAAAGCCAGAAACTGCCCATGGTGATAAAAAAGCCAAGCCAATTGCTATTCAAGCTATCTATGAATGCTTTCAAGCCGGTTTTGAGAATGATAGATTCGATGAAAAAACTTGATGTTTGTCCAAAATAATTCATGCCTATGATTAGCAAACTAGTGTAAATCACACCAGGCACAGCCATCCATTTCCAAAGTTTATTATCTAAAATAAACCGGTGGGCTAAAAAATAAGCTCGGATGGATAATATGAGTTCTTTAAGCAAGGCTTCGTATTTAAGATGAAGATACGAATGAACCGGGATCTATGATTGCATTTTAGTGCCAAATGCTAGATCGCCAGCATCTCCCAATCCTGGTACGATATAACTTTGATCATTTAAGATAGGATCAATTGCTGCACACCAAATTGGAATATCGGCTCCCAATTCCTTTTCAACATGTTCAATACCTTTTTGACTAGCAATGGTTACAACAAGATGAATTTGGGCTGGCTTTTGAGTTTTTAAAATCGCTTGTACCGTTTCTACCAATGATGCACCAGTCGCTAGCATTGGGTCACACAAAATTAAAATTCTATTATTCAGGTCAGGGCAGCTTAAATATTCAAGACTGATTTCAAAACTCCCGTCCGGATGATGTTTTCTATAGGCAGATATGAATGCATTGTCTGCTTTGTCAAAGTAGTTTAACATGCCTTGATGTAACGGCAGCCCAGCTCTTAGGATTGTAGCCAATACGGGTTGCTCTTCTAACAAAGGAGTGGAAGCGACCCCCAATGGCGTAGTCACATCGACAGTGTTAAAACGCAAGGTCTTACTTAATTCATAGGCGGCAACTTCTCCAATACGCTCTATATTTCTTCTAAAGCGCATTCTGTCGTTTTGTACTTGCACATCTCTTAACTCTGCAACCCAATGATTTAGTAAACTATTATTCTTGCTTAAGTCGATAACCATATACTTGTTTTAATTACTTTTTTTGCGAAAATGCGAATACTATAAAATTAATATAATTTAAATTGGTCTCCATCAAAAAGTCCAAGATCACTCATTTTTATGTGCGGAATCACCAATAATGCCATAAAGCTTAGTGTCATAAATGGCGATCCAAGTGCGGTCCCTAATGATTTGGCCATTTTGTCAATTTCAATATAGTCGTTGGCCACCTGATATGGATCAGCAGTACTCATCAACCCTGCAACAGGAAGGCCAATTACCTTTGATTCATTGTCATGTACGCAACTGATTCCGCCTTTTTCTTCAACTACCAAGTTGATTGCTTTTAAAATACTTTCATCGTCTACGCCTACGGCAATGATATTGTGACTATCATGTGCTACGGTTGAAGCAATTGCTCCAGTTGTAAATCCAAATGACTGAATGAGTCCGATCTTTGGTTTTGCAGCATGATATCGATTGTAGACAACCACTTTTAATACGTCTTTTTCAACATCCGCAATGATTTCACTGTCTTGTATAGTTGGCTTTGCCCAGACTAAATTTGTGATAAGTTGTCCGTCTATAGCATGAATCACAGGAACCAATCCGTCTTTAGATGGATAATTTGTAGCGGACAATCTTAAATCAGCTAATGTAATTGGGTGCGCATTAAATTGATTGAGGGTAGCTGCCTGCACAGGCTGAATCAGTGATTTACCCTCTTTAGCAACCAATTGTCCGTCAATATAAGTTTCAATGACTTTAAAATGAACGAGGTCATTTACCAATATTAAATTTGCCGGATCGTTTACTCTTGCGAATCCGGTTGGTAGTTTATAGTGCAATACTGGGTTGATACAAGCGCACCTTAATACATTGAATAGGTTTATTCCTTTAGCGACTGCTCTAGCACACAATTGATTGATATGGCCTTCCAATAAACTATCTGGATGTTTATCGTCGCTGCACAACATGACTTTTTTTGGATGGTCATCGATTAATTCATACAAGGCTTCAAAATTCTTTGCAGCACTCCCTTCACGAATTAAAATATGCATCCCAAAACTTAATTTATCGACGGCTTCTTCAATCGTAAAACATTCATGATCTGTACTAATCCCTGCTTCAATATATTGTTTTGCTAAATCACCCATTAGTCCAGGGGCGTGTCCATCAACGGGCTTCCCAGTTTGATGTGCAGCTTTAATTTTTTTCATGACTTCGGGATCTTGATGTAAGACGCCAGGGAAGTTCATCATTTCGCTTAAATAGTAAATATCTGGAGAGGCTAAGAGTGTTGCTGTAGCAGCACTATCAATAGATGCGCCGGCTGTTTCAAATTGTGTAGCAGGCACGCAGCTTGGTGCGCCAAAGAAAAAATGAAATGGCACTTTCTTGCCATTGTCAATCATGTATTCTACGCCCTCTAATCCACAAACATTCGCAATCTCGTGTGGGTCGCTTATTGTTCCAATAGTCCCATGGACCACTGCTAATCTTGCAAAGGAGCTAGGCACAAGCATGCTGCTTTCAATATGCACATGGCTGTCAATAAAACCCGGTAAAATATATTGACTTGGGGCTGCTTCACATTCGGTGATGGATACAATGACCCCCTCTTGGATTATGACTGTTGCTGGATAAATACGTTTGTTGAGTATATCAACATATTGACCCTGTATGGTGGTTGTCTGCATTGTGTTGCTTAGTAAAATGAATTAAAGCCAATAACTAAGCTTAAAGATAAGTGCTCTATTCTTATTTTTAAATAAAGGATCTGTAAAATAATTATCTGTATACACTAAAAAGAAATCACTCATTGGTTTATAGCGATATTGCAATCGGCTATTGATATTGAAATTATTGGCTTGTGTATTGTATTGTATAAAGGTGGTCCAGAATAATTTGGTATTAAAATTATATTCAATTCTTGGAGCAATTAAAAACAATTTAGTGCTTCCGTATAGACCCGGTAATTGAATTTGGTTGTATTGGGCATTTAGTCTTAAACTTAAATGTGGCTGATCTCTCCAGTTGATGCCTGCCCCAATACTTTGCACTGTTCCATTGTAAAACTGTCCAAAGGCAAATTCGCTAGCCCAACCAAAAAGTTTTCTCGCATCTGAAGAATAGCTTAAACCAAATCTGGCATATTGATATTGTGCTGCAGGTAATGGTTCTCCATCAGTAAAGCTAGTGGCGAATAGTAGGTTTGTTATATTATTACTCAAGCGTAATCTTACATTTGAAGCATTTTTGAAATCGGCCTTCACTTCCATGCCGCTTTCCCATTCGTTAAAAGTATTGTCGGGATTAAAGATGACTGAATTCTGAGCAGAAGCTTCAATTCTTCCAAGTTTACCTTTTGTCGGCAAAATATTATAGGAAATTTCTGAAAATATATGCTTGAACCCAATCCTAATATTGGTGTCTCTAATAGCGTCGTAATTATTGATTCGCTGCACAAAGCCCATATCCGTGTAATAATCCTTATCAACATTGGCTAAGTCAAATACAAAACCAAATTTCCTAGTATTATAACTTCCTCCAGCCTCGTAATAATTATTGAGACTTTGAATGGTTGGCTTAATGGACAGATTGTAATTGGCCCAATAATTAATTGTGCCCTCCGCATTAGAATAGTCGAAGCTAACACCGGCATTCCTGCCATATTTATTTAATGGGTTTATTTTTTCTTCTTCTACAGAAATAAAATTTTCACGATTCAAAAAGTAGCCTTTAATCATCGATCTTTTTAGGACTCTTTTTTGCAATGTAAATGCAGAAAAATTTTCAGGGGCATAATTGCCTTTTCTCCCTGTTTGCATATTCATTGCGCCAATCCTTAGATCTGGCGATAAATTTCCAGACAATCTAGCCCCAAATAAAATAGGAATTTTATTGCCATCTTTGTCTAAGCCAATTGTTCTTGAATAGAATGGACGAATTGGAGGAATACCAAAACCAGCAAATAAATCTGAGTTCTCTAAAAAGAAGGCCCTTCTTTCTGGTAGGAATATGCTGAATCTTGTTAGGTTGGTTACTTGATTGTCCACTTCTACTTGCGAGAAGTCAGGATTGACTGTGAGGTCTAAGTTCAACGCTGAATTCAATGCTATTTTAGCATCAAAACCTGCATTCCCAGTTGTAGATGATGTGTTTGCTTGATTGTCATCTGTCGCACCTCCTGTTAAATAAGGAAGGAAAATAATATTGTTTGAACTTGCTGGCGGATTGGTTTCCCATTGCATCAAACCAGTTAATCCTAAATCATAAGATTTAAAATTGGTAGCCACTTTTGTCCAAGTACTATATTCGAAATTCTTGGCATCAATTCGAACAAAATTCACGCCCCAGTTTTTATTTTCTGGATTGTATCGGATGGATTTAAAGGGAATGGCAATCTCTGCGATCCAATAATTGCCATAATCTTTTGTCATGGAATACCATTTACTATCCCAACTATAATTGATTCCATCACTACTTGATCCGGACAACTGGTCTTCGGATTGAACATTTAATGTACTCAATACAAAATAAAATCCATTGGTTTGTTGATTGGTGGGGTCTAGTATAATACCCACGCCATCCATACCATCATGTCCAATATCTCGTTTTAAACTTTTGGTGATCGCTGTACCACTATCATATACCTTGAAGCCAAAGTAGATGTTTTTGTCATCGAATAAATATTTTACTTCTGTTTGTTTTTTGGCATCACCAATATCATTCGGAAATTTCTTTTTAAAATTACTCACTGCTTCTACTGTATTCCAAGCTGCCTCGTCCATCACACCATCTAATTTTATGGCTACTTTTGTTTCCTTTATTGTGAATTTGAATTCACGTTGATTGGGGGCATTGTTTTGTGAAGACCCATTCAATTGAAGGGAAAGTAAAAAAATCAGTACAAAAAGCTTGTGTATTTGGCTCATGAAGGCATATTAGATTGTCAAATATCTATATCTTAGACGTAAGATGAGGCAACTTTGTTACAAGTTGACAATTGGAGGGTTAAATGGTGTTTTAATCACGATCAAGTAAATCTGGGCGCCTTGTTTTTGTTCTAATCATTGCTTGTTCGGATCTCCAAACTTCCACTTTCTTTGGGTCACCTTGAAGTAATACGGGTGGCACTATTAGACCTCTGAAATCGGCTGGCCTAGAATACACAGGCGGGGCTAATAAATTATCCTGAAAAGAATCGGTTAAAGCAGAGGTTTCATCATTCAATACCCCTGGAATCAGTCTACCCACCGCGTCCACAATAACTGCAGCAGCCAATTCGCCTCCACTCAATACATAGTCGCCTATCGAAATTTCCTGTGTCACATACAATTCTCTAATTCTTTGATCAATGCCTTTATAGTGTCCACAAATGATTAGAATCCTATTTTTTAAGGATAAAGTATTTGCATCTTTTTGTTCGAACCTTTTACCATCAGGTGTGACAAAAATAATTTCATCAAATGGGCCGCCCTCTTTTTGTAAATCATCTATGGCATTGGCCAATGGCTCACACATGATCACCATCCCTGCTCCACCACCATATTGGTAATCATCTACCTGGCCATGCTTGTTGATGGCCCAGTCCCTTAACTGGTGTAATTTAATATGAAGATGCCCTCGCTCTTGCGCGCGCTTCATAATGCTATGCGCGAATGGGCTTTCAAGTAGCTCTGGAAGTACAGTTAGAATTTCAATGGTCATGGCACAAAGATAATCGAGATTAGTCCAAAAAATCGCCTAAATCTCGACGGTTCTTTTTAGTTGGCCGGCCAATTTTACTCAAACGCTTTCCTGTTTGAAAAGTAGCTGCCACTTGCCTTACTCTTTCTAATTCTTCTACAGGAGTTAGGTCTTCATAATACTTAACGGCCTCCGCGTAAGCAAGGCGGCCGTCCAATAGCTGAGTGACTTTTAAGATCCAATTTTTATGTTCTGTTCTGGCTTCGTAGACATCTCCAATAACGACATTGCGGGAAGCTTTTACGCTTTCCCCTTGAAGTTTTACTCGACCTTTTTCAATCGCTTCTGTGGCAAGACTTCTTGACTTAAAGACACGAATAGACCACAAGTATTTATCGAGTCTTAGTTTTTCTTTCTTTACTTCTGGCGTAGACATGGTTCCTTATTTTTTCTCTGCAAAAAATTGATGGAAATAAGGAATGGTTTCAATGCCTTTATAGAAATTTACGATATCGTATTTTTCATTAGGGCTGTGTAAATTATCACTGTCTAAACCAAAGCCCATGAATACAATTTTTAATCCAAGCTCTTGTTCAAATAAAGAACAAATTGGGATACTGCCGCCACCTCTTACTGGTATTGGTTCTTTGCCAAACACCTTTGTAATCGCTTTTGCTGCACTTTGGTATTCATGTGAATCAATTGGTGTGATATAGGGTTCACCACCATGGTGTTCAAATGCAGTAACAGTTACATTGTTTGGTGCAATGGACTTAAAGTAGTTTAACACTTTTTCAGTAATCACTTTAGAAGACTGATTCGGTACCAATCTGCAAGAAATTTTTGCAAATGCCTTAGAAGGTAAAACTGTCTTAGCACCTTCACCTGTATAACCACCCCAAATGCCATTGACTTCTAGAGTTGGTCTTATTCCTGTTCTTTCGTTTGTACTATATCCTTTTTCGCCCCAAACATTCTCAATGCCTAAGTCTTGCATAAACTCTTTTTCGTCAAATGGTGCTTCTGCCATTTTAGCTCGTTCTGCAGCACTAGATTCTATCACGTCGTCATAAAATCCCGGAATAGTGATATGGTTGTTTTCATCGTGGCAAGCAGCAATCATTTTTGATAAAATCGTAATTGGGTTGGCCACTGCACCACCATAAACGCCACTATGTAAATCTCTATTTGGCCCAGTGACTTCTATCTCGATATAACTCAATCCTCTTACGCCAATATCTATAGAAGGAGTATCCATGCTAATCATAGCAGTATCACTAATCAAAATCACATCTGCTTTAAGTAATGCCTTATTCGCTTTAACAAAACTGGCTAAGTTCGGACTTCCGATTTCCTCTTCCCCTTCAATGACAAACTTGATATTGGTGCACATGGTATTGGTCTTGGTCATCATTTCTAGTGCTTTCACATGCATATAAAATTGCCCCTTGTCATCACATGCACCTCGAGCAAAAATTTTGCCATCAATGATGGTTGGCTCAAATGGACCGCTATTCCAAAGTTCTAAAGGATCTGCTGGCTGTACATCATAATGTCCATAAACCAATACGGTTGGGAAACTTGGGTCAGCTATGATTTCTCCATATACAATAGGATGCCCTTCGGTTTCATAGATGGTAGCCACTTGTGCACCTGCATCTGTTAATGATTTGGCAACTGCTTTAGCACATGCTTGCATGTCTGCATTGTGTTCCGATTTGGCACTAACACTAGGTATGCGTAATAAATCTAATAATTCTGTTAAAAAACGATCTTTATTTTCTTCTTGAAAAACTTTCCATTCGTTCATAATCGGCTAATTTTTTATAATTGATGTTTTAAATCTGACAATACATTTTCAATATTCCAATCTAATTTTTGTTCAAAAGGTGCTTTTCTTTGTTGGCAATCTTGTACCGAACAGATAGGGCAACTATAAGGCATGCAGCCGTCGGTGTGTACAAAAAATTCGATACTAGCACCAAATTTATTTTTTATTAAATTGGTAAAGTCTTCTACTACTTGGTGTGCTTCGTTTACGTTTAAATACCATGGCACAGTTAAATGACAATCGATATGCATTAAACTGCCGTATTTAATTACACGTAAATTATGTAAGTCTACCCAGTGTACGTTTCTGTTTTTATTCAATTCTGCTATGACTTCTTCAAGTAAAGCCAAGTCAGCTTCGTCCATGATACCTGCTAAAGATGCCCTGATAATTTGATACCCATTGTAGATGATCCAAAAACTCATTAAAATGGCCAATGCTGCATCAATACCAGTAATATTGGTTAACAAAACAATGCCAATGCCGATTGTAACAGCAAAGGTGGTAAAGCTATCTAACACCAAATGCTGCCCGCTAGACACCAATGCAAGTGATTTGTTTTTCTTACCCATCTTTTTTGCAATCAAACCAGCAAATAAATTTAGAAATGCAGTTGTCAATAGTACCCATATACCATTATCTAGACTATGTAATTCTGTCGGATGAAAGAAGGCATCGATTGCTTCATAGAAAATAATTAATCCAGCAGTAATAATTAAACTTCCTTCAAATGCAGCAGAAATAAACTCCGCTTTTCCGTGTCCATAAGGGTGCTCTTTGTCTTTTGGCTTAGACGCCACATATAAACTATAAAGGCCAATGGCGCCAGCCAAAACATTGACAATGCTCTCTAAGGCGTCTGATAAGACAGATAGCGAGTGAGTCATGAAATAAGCGACGAATTTCAATACAAAAAGAACGACACTTAGGGTAGTGACATAAAACTGTATTTTTAAATTCTGTTTAGCTGCTTGCAAGGGGATAAATTAGAAAGTTAATTAATCAAGACACTCTTCACCATAAAATCGATCTTCAACAAATTTCCAGTTCACTAAATTCCACCAATTGGTAATATAATCTGCTCTTTTATTCTGGTATTTTAAATAATACGCGTGCTCCCAAACGTCTAATCCTAAAAGTGGGTATCCTTTAACCTCAGCAATATCCATCAATGGATTGTCTTGATTTGGAGTAGTACATATTGCAAGTCCACCTTCCTCATTTACAATCAACCATGCCCAACCACTACCAAATCGATTTTTTGCAGCTTCTGAAAATGCTTTTTGAAAATCAGCAAAACTGCCAAATGACTTTTCGATTTCTTTTAAAAACTGGCCCGTTGGAATTGTTGCAGGTGCAGGCTGCATGGATTGCCAAAACAATTCATGGTTATAATGACCACCTGCATTATTGCGCATCTTCATTGAATACTTAGAAATAGATGCCAGTAAATTGGTGATGGATGTATTTTTTGTATCCACCTTTTCTGCCACACAGGCATCATTCAAATTTTTTGTATATCCAGCAGCATGCTTGGTATGATGAATTTCCATAGTCATCGCATCAATGAATGGCTCTAGTGCATTGTATGTGTAGGGCAATGCTTGTTGTACATAATTGATCCCTTGATTCAATTGCAATCCGCCAAATGTATGTATAAGAGGCATGCTCGCCAATGCAATACTCGCTTTGCCAGTTTGTTTGATAAACTGACGTCTGCTGTTGGATGAAGTAGACATAGGATTATTTTTTAAAGTACTTCTGTAAAGTTACTTTAATTGGCTGTAAAAATCGGTAGTAAAATTCTTGATTGAACAACTGAGAATCACGCATCGCTTTATAGGTCAAGAACAGACCTACAGGGATTAAAATCAGGCTCGACATCCACATGCCAGCATACACGGACCACTGCCCAGACTTAGCTAGTTTCTCTCCAAAATTATTGAGTAAGAAAAAGACCACAAAGAAGGCGATAGCCGAAACCATTGGAGTCCCCAAGCCTCCTTTTCTAATAATTGATCCAAGAGGTGCCCCAATTAAAAACAACACGATACATGCAAAGGAAAGTGTGAACTTTCTATGCCATTCAATAGCGTGCATCGTACTTGAATGTTTTTGCTCATTGTAGATGCTAGCCAATGTTGCTATATTATTTTGCAGAGAGGAGAATTGATATCCCGCAGCCTCGGAAATAATCATTCTTTCAGTAGGTTGTATAATGGCATCAAAGTTTTTTACGGAAGTTACTTTTACTTTTTTGAAAAGATCGACACTGTCCTTGTATAGCATGAATTTCAAATAAGGATATACTTCGGTTCTTGCTTTTTTGATGAAAAAACTATCCATCGTCTGAATCGAATCAATGGCTTTTTCCAATTGCCTTACACTCAACATTTTTGGATCATAGATAACATCCGAAGTTTTATTCATCTGAAAGGTCTTGAGGTCAAAAACCTTTTTATATTCTTTAAAATTAAGCCTTGTAAATTCAGTATTGGTGGTGGCTCTATAGCCTTTTTCTTGATAACGCCACCCGTTGTATAAGATAAATTCTAAAAACTTTTTATCAGGTGTAACCCTCATCACGCCTGACTTTGCCATGATCATATTGTCTTGTAAACCAAATCTCTTTTCAAAAATAACGATGTCTTTAATTACGCTGTCATTGGATTCTTTCTTGCCTAGTTTAATGACGTAGCCATCTATCTTATCATAAAAAACACCTTCCTTTAAATCAATAGCGGGCTTGGATACAATGATCTCGTACTTTAAGGTCGTCAACCTCATTTGAGATACAGGAATAATATTATTGGCCAATAAAAAAGCGATTCCTGCTAAGAAGATCGCAAAAATAAAAAGGGGTCGCATGAATCGAATCAAAGGGATGCCTGCAGACTTAATAGCAATTAGTTCAAAGCTTTCACCAAGATTTCCAAAAGTCATGATGGAAGAAAAAAGCAAGGCCAGAGGAATTGCGGTCGTCAACATGCTCACAGATACAAGGCCCACTAATTTAAAAATAATGAACGTATCCAAGCCTTTTCCAACTAAATCGTCAATGTATAGCCAAAAGAATTGCATAGTCAGCACGAAGATCGAAATAGTCAATGCTGCCAAAAAGGGTCCAATAAAAGCCCTAAGAATTAGTATGTCTAATTTTTTGAACAAAATTGTAGTACTAGCTACCTATTCTATGAAATAGCTCTTTGATTTGATAACCCCAAAGTTGACTTTGGTCTTTGATTTCATTTTTTTCAGCAAAATCTTTGATTATCAATACAGTTTGATTTGAAATCTCTGTTTTTTCAATACAAAATTCAAAATATTCATTCTTTTCGCTGTGTAACCATCTAAAACGAATGAATTTATTTTCTTCTTGATCTAAAATCTCTGCTTTGTCAGGTGTGCCGCCATTCCATGAAAAACTGAACACATTTTCCCATTCGTCGACTCTATCAGCAAACCATTCTTGTAAACCAGACGCTGTAGAAAGGAATTCAAATAGGATTGCAGGAGAACATCTAACCGGGAATTCAAGTGTAAATAATTGTTTCTTACTCATAATATCAATATACCCAAATAAGGGTTCGTTAGATGCAATAATATTAAATAAATGCTTGCTTCCAAGTATTTTTAGCACTTAATTCGTTAACAAACTGTAAAGACTTTAAACTTATGGGCTAGATCTTTTCTATTTATATTGATAATCAATTGATTAGGTACATTTATTAAAAACTTGCTTGGGTGCAAATTGAATAAAATCTAATACAAAATCACCTGATTTTCACTGCCATTGTTGACTTATCTTTGCAAACTATAAAGACTCTCATATGTTCAATGCACTTAGTGAAAAATTAGAATCAGCGTTTAAACATCTAAAAGGACAATCACGTATCAATGAATTGAACGTGTCCAATACCCTTAAGGATATTAGAAAGGCCTTATTGGATGCGGATGTGAACTTTAAAATCGCGAAAGAATTTACCGATAGCATCAAAGAAAAAGCGGTGGGCGAAAAAGTCATCAATGCAATTAGTCCGGGTCAATTGATGGTTAAAATCGTGCAAGACGAATTGACTGCATTGATGGGTTCGGAAGCAAGTTTATTGGACACGTCAAAAAATCCAACCATCATTTTAGTAGCGGGTTTACAGGGTAGTGGTAAAACAACTTTCTCTGGTAAATTGGCGACTTATTTGAAAGCCCAAAAAAAATCTCCATTATTGGTTGCTGCAGATATTTATCGTCCAGCGGCGATGGATCAATTGACAGTGTTAGCAGAACAAATTGGTGTAGACATTTTTGTAGAGCGTGAAAATAAAGATGCTGTTTCGATTGCACAAAATGCAATTGCCTATGCAAAACAAAATAATAAAAACGTCATCATTATAGATACGGCAGGTCGTTTAGCTGTGGATGAATTGATGATGAACGAAGTGGCCAATATTAAATCTGCAATTCAGCCACAAGAAATTTTATTTGTGGTAGACTCAATGACAGGGCAGGATGCAGTCAATACAGCAAAGGCTTTCAACGATCGATTGGACTTTACTGGAGTTGTTTTAACCAAGTTAGATGGAGATACTAGAGGTGGTGCTGCATTGTCAATTAAGTATACCGTGAACAAGCCGATTAAGTTCATGAGTAGCGGCGAGAAGATGGATACATTGGATGTGTTTTATCCAGAGAGAATGGCACAGAGAATTTTAGGAATGGGTGACATTACCTCTTTGGTAGAAAAAGCACAGGCGCAATTTGATGAAGTTGAAGCCAAAAAATTAGAGAAGAAAATTCGTAAAAATCAATTTGATTTTGAAGACTTTTTAACACAGATACAGCAGATTAAAAAAATGGGCAACTTAAAAGATTTAATGGGCATGATACCAGGAGTGGGCAAGAGCATTAAAGATGTAGATATCAAGGAAGATGCATTCAAAGGAGTAGAAGCAATTATTCAATCAATGACCTTAATAGAGCGAAGAAATCCAGACACCTTAAGCCCAAGTAGAAAAGCAAGGATTGCTAAAGGGGCAGGAAAAGATATTGCCGAAATCAACGCGTTTATCAAACAGTTTGACCAGATGAAACAAATGATGAAGATGATGAATGGTCAATCTTTGGGGGGTGCGCTGGGTGGCAGAATGCCAGGAATGAAAAGATAAGACATTATAAATCAGTTGATTGTCAATTAATTTGCATCCAAC
>CALPLN020000035.1 GCA_943324415.2 Sediminibacterium ginsengisoli
CTATGAGTAACGCAGAAAAATTAAAAGCCCTTAAGTTGACCATTGATAAGATCGACAAGGATTACGGTAAAGGTAGTGTGATGATGATGAATGAGCGCAGCCAAGGCCCTCAGGAAGTTATTTCAACTGGTTCAATCGGTTTAGACACTGCGTTAGGAATTGGCGGTTTACCAAAGGGTAGAATTATTGAAATATATGGCCCAGAATCATCTGGTAAAACAACAGTTGCAATTCACGTAATCGCTGAAGCACAGAAAAAAGGTGGAATGTGTGCAATTATTGATGCTGAACATGCTTTTGATAGTGCTTATGCGAAGCGTTTAGGAGTTGATGTGGATAACCTTTTAGTTTCTCAACCAGATTATGGTGAGCAAGCTTTAGAAATAGCAGATCGTTTGATTTTATCTGGTGCGATTGATGTAGTCGTAATTGACTCAGTTGCAGCATTGGTACCAAAAAGTGAGTTAGAAGGCGAAATGGGTGATTCTAAAATGGGATTACATGCAAGATTGATGTCTCAAGCATTGAGAAAATTAACAGCAACCATTAATAAAACGGGTACAGTTTGTATTTTCATCAATCAATTGCGTGAGAAAATTGGTGTCATGTTTGGTAATCCTGAGACTACAACAGGTGGAAATGCGTTAAAATTTTATGCTTCAGTACGTTTGGATATAAGAAGAATGGCTCAAATTAAAGACGGTGATGAAGCAATAGGAAATAGGGTTAAAGTAAAAGTGGTTAAAAATAAGGTTGCTCCACCATTTAGAGCAGCAGAGTTTGAAATTATTTTTGGAGAGGGAATTAGTAAAATTGGTGAAATTATTGACATGGGTGTAGAACTAGAAATAGTGAATAAAAGCGGTAGCTGGTTTAGCTATGAAGGTAATAAATTAGGCCAAGGACGTGATTCAGTTAAAACGATTCTTCATGATAATCCAGAAATGGCAAATGAAATAGAAGCAAAAATTAGAGCCAAAATAGCAGCGAAAGTAGAAGCAGCTGCAGCACAATAATATTTTAATCGTGTTTTTTTAAGGTTAGTAGGTAGTGACCGCATCATTTGTGATGCGGTTTTTTTATATTTATACTGTGGTGCAATTATTAAAATTATTTATACAAGCGGGATTGTGGTTGTTCTGTCAAGAGATCCACCTTAAAAATAAACAGCTCTTTAAAACAAAAGGCCCGTTATTAATTATTGCAAACCATCCAAATTCTTTCTTAGATGCATTAATCATTGGTTCTTATTATAAGAGAAGGGTATATTTCTTAGCAAGAGGGGATGCCTTTAAAAAACCATTACATCGGTTTATATTAGAATCATTAAATATGATTCCGGTATATAGATTAAGAGAGGGTAAAGAGTTTTTGCATCTAAACGATTACGCTTTTAATAAGTCTATTGATTTATTAAGCAAGGGTTTTGCTGTCTTGGTTTTTATCGAAGGCGTCTGTATCAATAGTCATGAACTACAACCTTTTAAAAAAGGGACGGCAAGAATTCTAGAAGGTGTTCAAAAATTAAATGTAGATCTTAAAATACATATTGCAGGAATTGCTTTTAATCAATTAAGAGGGATAGGTAAAAAAGTGAATCTTATCATCTCAGAAATGAGGGATATTCCAATCATTTTAAATAATAGAGATCGTGTTTTATTTAATCAAATAGTTTTTGAACAACTGAAACAAAATATTATTGTCCCATCCACACCCACCAGATTTAATAATAAAAATCTATTCTATCAACTACATTTTTATTATTATAATAATATTCAAAAATGGGTAGACCGTAAAACTAAATACACTGTTTTTTATGACTCTGTATTGTTTTCTGTTTTGTTGTTTACTTATCCAATAATGCTCTTTTTCATTTATTTAATCCTGAAACTATTTAACACACCACCTAGTATAATTTTTGTTATCTTGATCTTAATACCAATTATGACAAAAAGAGTCCACGAGTAATTACCTTAAACGCTTACAATGAAATCAATTAGAAAACTAGATAGAAGAAAAAAAATTGCATTAATTGCGCACGATAATAAAAAAAGAGATTTAATAGAATGGGCGGTGCACAATAAAATAGTACTATCTAAACATAGTTTAGTTGCAACAGGTACGACAGGTCGATTGATCGAGGAGGCTTTAGATCAACCAGTGGTTAAACTACTAAGCGGCCCACTTGGCGGAGATCAACAAATTGGAGCAATGATCGCAACCGGGGATATTGATATGGTCTTTTTCTTTTTTGACCCCATGGAAGCACAGCCACATGATAGCGATGTGAAAGCTTTATTAAGACTAGCCGTTGCCTGGAATCTACCCATGGCATGTGATAGAACAACTGCTGATTTTTTAGTGACTTCTCCGTTTATGCAAGGCGAATATGAATATGAGCTTCCTAATTATATCCATTATTTAAATAGAAAAGTACAAAAATAATAGTCAGTTATACATTTCAAAAATTATTAAATATACCATCATGCAACATTTAAAAAAAACAGTTATTCTGTCTACTATCTTTTTGAATTTAACAATCAATAGTATAGCACAGCAATTCACTGGATTTAAAAACACAGAAGCGCAAAAAAAACTTGAAGCCAATTTTGATAATCAACTAAGCGCTAAGCGAGTAGGAGAAAATATTAAACTTATGTCTTCTGTTCCACATCATATTGGTTCAGTCGGTGGAAAATTTGTAGCAGATGAAATTGTAAAACAATTTAAAGCAGCTGGATGGGATACAAAAATTGTAACCTATCAATTGTTATTTCCTACACCATTAACACGTGTGTTAGAAATGAAAGGCGCGACTAATTTTAAAGCATTATTAAAAGAGCCTGCATTAAAAGAAGATGCAACTTCGGCACAGGCAGATCAATTGCCAACGTATAACTGCTGGAGTGCAGATGGAGACGTAAATGCTGAATTGGTTTTTGTGAATTACGGATTACCAGAAGATTATGAGACCCTTGCTAAATATGGTATCGATGTGAAAGGAAAGATCGTAATTGCTAAATATGGCAGAAGTTGGAGAGGGATTAAACCAAAGGTTGCGCAAGAACATGGTGCCATTGGTTGTTTAATTTATTCTGATCCTCAAGACGATGGTTATGGCGCTGGTGATGTGTATCCTGTAGGACCTTTTAAAAACGAATATGGTGTACAAAGAGGGTCAATTATGGACATGGTGATTTATCCAGGTGATCCTAGTACACCTAATTATGCCTCTGTGGGTGGTGCTCCTAGGGTAGACCACAACCAAGCAGAGAATTTATTAAAAATTCCTGTGCTTCCTATTAGCTATCATGATGCAGCGCCCTTATTACAAGATATGGCAGGACCTGTTGCGCCAAAAGCTTGGAGAGGTGGACTGCCTTTTACCTACCATATTGGACCTAGTAAGTCTAAAGTGCATTTAAAACTAAATTTTGACTGGAAAATTCGACCTGCATACAATGTCATTGCAATGATTCAGGGTAGTCAATATCCAGACCAGTGGGTAATTAGGGGAAATCACCACGATGCTTGGGTAAATGGCGCAAATGACCCTGTAAGTGGCATGGCGGCCGAGCTAGACGAGGCTATTGCCATTGGGGCGTTGGTAAAATCAGGATGGAAACCAAAAAGAACCTTGGTTTATTGTGCTTGGGATGCCGAAGAACAAGGATTAATGGGATCTGTAGAGTGGGTAGAAGAACATGCTGCATCTTTACAGGCTAAGGCGGTTGCCTATATTAATTCTGATGGAAATGGAAGAGGCTTTTTGAGTGCAGAAGGTTCTCATGCGTTCACTGGATTAATGACCGACATTAGTAAATCAATTATTGATCCTCAAACAGGTGTAACTGTTTTTGAAAGACAAAGAGCCAATCGTGCAACCGAAGCAGCCACCACCACTGCAAAAAAAGAAATTTTAAATAGCTCCACCTATCCACTGGGTGCCATGGGATCAGGCTCTGATTATTCTTCATTTATTCAACACGTAGGTGTGCCCTCTTTAAACATTGGATTTGGTGGAGAAAACGAAGGTGGAGAATACCATTCTATTTATGATTCTTATGATCACTATTCAAAATACAAGGATCCTGGTTTTGCATATGGCGTAGCGCTTGCACAAACTGCAGGACGTGCAGCGTTGAGGTTATCAGAGGCGGATGCTTTGCCGTTTGATTTTACAGCTTTACACAAAACAGTGAAGGGTTATGTTACAGAGTTGATGACCAATGTAGAGCAAATGCGCGAAAAGGCTAAAGTGGAAAACGAATTGGTCCACACAAAATCCTACACTGTTGCAGCAGATCCAACAGAAGGATTGAAGCTACCAACGGTGGTTGCAGAAGTGCCTTATATCGATTTTGCGCCGATCTTAAATGCGCTAACACGTTTAGAAAAAGCGGCCCAACAAGTTGAGCAAATTAAGGCCAATGCGGATGTACAAAAATTGTCGGCAATCAATGCTAAAATTTATACAGCAGAACAATCTTTGTTGATGACAACCGGCCTACCGCGCAGACCATGGTACAAGCATAGCTTATACGCACCAGGTTTCTATACTGGTTACGGTGTTAAAACGATTCCTGGTGTTCGCGAAGCAATTGAACAAAAAAATTGGGAAGAAACAACAGCTCAGGTTGGTGAAGTAGCGGCGGCAATCAACAGACTAGCTACTTATTTAGAAAACCTATAAAGCGTTATTTTAACGAAACATATTTAAGGTTTGCGCTTACCTTTGTGTATGCCTTTTAAACTTCATTCCAACTACACACCCTCGGGCGATCAGCCAACCGCAATTGCGCAACTGACCGAGGGTGTGGTGAATGGAGATCCACAACAAACACTCTTGGGGGTGACTGGTTCTGGTAAAACTTTTACCATTGCCAATTTGATTCAAAATGTACAACGCCCCACCCTTGTCCTCACACATAACAAAACACTAGTTGCTCAATTGTATGGAGAGTTTAAACAATTCTTTCCAGACAACGCAGTGGGTTATTTTGTGTCTTATTATGATTACTATCAACCAGAAGCGTACCTACCCACTTCGGGTGTTTATATTGAAAAGGATTTAAGCATTAACGAAGAGCTTGATAAATTAAGACTTCAAGCAACAGCACAATTATTGAGTGGACGTCGGGATATCGTGATTGTTGCAAGTGTGAGTTGTATCTATGGTATGGGTAATCCAACTGAATATGAAAACGGAATCATTCGAATTCATCAGGGGCAAATTTTATCGCGACAAGCTTTCTTACACGCACTAGTCAATAGTTTGTATCACCGATCAGTCACCGAATTTGATCGAGGTGCATTTAGAGTCAATGGAGATACGGTAGACATTCGATTGCCTTATGTAGATTATGGATATCGTATTACCTTTTTTGGCGATGAAATTGAATCCATAGAAAGTATAGAAATTGAAACAGGAAAAAGAATTGAGCCCATGGAGAATGCGGCCATCTTCCCCGCTAATTTATACATGGCGCCCAAGGAAATGCTACAAGAAATTATTGTAGAAATACAAGATGAGTTACGCGCACAGGTGGAGTATTTTAAAAACGTGGGAAAGCCACAAGAAGCAGCAAGGATAAAAGAAAGGGTTGAATATGATATCGAGATGATTAGAGAGCTAGGATATTGCACCGGTATTGAAAATTATTCTAGATTTTTTGATCGACGCAAGCCGGGTACAAGACCATTCTGCTTATTGGATTATTTTCCAAAAGATTTTTTATGTGTGATTGATGAAAGCCATGTCACGATACCGCAAATTTCAGGAATGTATGGCGGAGATAGAAGTAGAAAAATGAATTTAGTAGAATTTGGCTTTAGACTACCAAGTGCCATTGACAATCGACCACTTAATTTTAACGAGTTTGAACAAGTGATTGGGCAAAGCATTTATGTAAGTGCAACACCTGGTGAATATGAATTAGAAAAAACAGGTGGACTCATTGTAGAACAGGTGGTACGTCCAACTGGACTATTGGATCCTCCAATTGAAGTAAGACCAACAAAAAATCAAATAGATGATTTATTAGACGAGATCGCTATGCAAGTGGAAATGGGGGATCGCGTTTTGGTAACCACTTTAACCAAAAAGATGGCAGAGGAGATGGACCGATACTTATCCAAAATTAATATTAAATCAAAATACATTCACAGTGATATTGATGCGCTAGAGCGCGTGGAGATACTAAGAGAACTTAGACTTGGCGTGATTGATGTATTGGTGGGAGTGAACTTATTGAGAGAGGGATTAGATCTTCCAGAAGTATCTTTAGTGGTGGTATTGGATGCAGATAAAGAAGGGTTTTTAAGAAATGAAAAATCATTGACACAAACATCGGGTCGTGCAGCACGAAATGTACGAGGTCGAGTTATTTTTTATGGCGATCAAATTACAATGAGTATGCAGCGCACCATTGATGAAACCAATCGTCGTCGTGCAAAACAAATACAATACAACGAAGAACACAATATCACACCTACGACAATTGTCAAATCAATTGAACAGGTGATGAAACAAACGGCGGTATTGGACATTAAGGGGTATAGTCAAGACAATATCAATATACGTACCACTGATGCGCTCAATATGGTCGCCGAACCAAACAGCGAATACAAAACGATTCCGCAAATGGAGAAAGCCATTCTGCAAACTAAAAAGCAAATGGAAAAAATGGCAAAGGCACTGGATTTCATGGAAGCAGCCAAATTGCGTGACGAAATGTTTAGAATGGAATTACAATTAGAAAAAATGAAATCTACCACCTAAATTAATGAACGATTTTTTTGTAGCAGTATACAACGGATTAATTCAAACTACGTGGATAGAAGCCATTGCGGTTGTGATGGGTATTGTGTCGGTTTGGTATAGTCGAAAGGAAAATATATTGGTATTCCCAACCGGTATCATCAACACCACATTGTATATCTACTTAAGCTTTAAGGGACATTTATTAGGTGAAGCGAGTGTTAACCTTTACTATACTATCATGAGCTTATATGGTTGGTATTGGTGGTCTCGTAAAAAAGAAGACCAGGTAACGAATGCATTACAAATTACGAGTAGCAATAACAAGCAAAGAGGACAACAGCTATTGGTCTTTCTTGGTTTTTATGCCGTATTGTTTATCGTCCTACAATTTTTAAAAAATAATTTTGCACCCGATGCCATTCCTTGGGCTGATGCATTGGCGAGTGCGTCGGCTTATACAGCGATGTGGTTGATGGCAAAGAAAAAAGTGGAGAGTTGGATTTGGTGGATCCTGACCAACATAACCTCTATACCACTTTATTTTATTAAGGGCTATGCGTTTACAAGTTTTCAGTTTATTGTATTATTGATCTTAGCAATTGCAGGATATATTTCTTGGAAAGAAAAAGCGAAAAAGCAATGAAACCAATTCAAAAAATTGTAGTACTAGGTCCAGAATCTACGGGTAAGTCAACGCTATGTGCGGCACTTGCAGCGCACTATCAAACAGTTTGGGCTCAAGAATATGCAAGAGAATATTTATCAGAACACGGAACAGCATATAGCTATGAAGATTTATTAACCATTGCGAAAGGACAGCTTGAAAACGAAGACCGCGCAATGGAAGTATTACAACAAAAAAATGCAACAACTGGCGCTTCGGATCAATCAAATCAATTAATCATAGACACTGATATGTATGTGATGAAGGTATGGTGTGAATACGTGTTTAACAATTGTCATCACTATATTTTAGAACAAATCAACGAACGTAGTTATGACCTCTATCTGCTCTGTGATATAGACCTACCATGGACCGCAGACGAAATGCGTGAATATCCAGACGAGCAACCCCGTATCGAATTGTTTACAACCTATAAGGAACTTTTAATCAATCAAAAAACACCTTGGGGAATTGTGAGTGGAATAGGAGCGCAGCGTACACAAAATGCAATTCAATGCATCAATCAGCATTTAACGTAATTTTGAAAAATACAAAACTAGTACACAAATTGAATAGGCTTATGCACAATAAGATTCTTGTGTTTTAAAAATTGTGGATCACAATGGGGATAAACCCCACTATTTTTTTCTAATTAAATCTCGAACATCCTCGTCTCCTTCTAAATTGTTCATTTCTCTGAGGATCTGTGGATAACGCCATGCAACCCTTCTTGACATTGGACGAGCTGTGAATTTCTTGGGATTAGGTAAACCTGCAATAATCATCGCAGCCTCTGCACGGCTTAAATTTTTTGCCGATTTTTTAAAATAATGTTGTGCTGCCGCTTCAACACCAAAACAGCCTGGACCTGTTTCAATCACATTTAAATACACTTCTAAAATTCTTTTTTTACCCCAAACTAGTTCAATTAAAAAAGTAAAATAAAACTCGGGTAATTTTCGAATATACTTGTCATATGGTCCACCCTGCCATAGAAAAACATTTTTTGCAACCTGTTGTGTAATCGTACTTGCGCCCCCACCCAAAGGAATTCTAGATTTCTTTTTTTTCTTTTTTGGTTTAAAGCTTTTTTCCATCGCCTCCCAATCAACACCAACATGATCTGGGAAAGCCTGATCCTCACTAGCGATTGCGGCCAATTTAATATTGTAAGACATCTCCTCCCATGCCACATAATCTCGTTTTAATCCCAAGCCAAACGCATTGGTGATTTGTGTGATGGTGATTGGAGGAAAGACAAAACGCGTGATCACTACATAAAGCAATGAACTTAAAAATAAATACCAGATGACGCGTTTAATTTTTTTAATCAAAATATAAATGAAGTATGATTGATCTATGACTACTTTTTATAGAAGCAAGAAGGTTATAAAATTTCAACACTAAAACGTTTTCCTATTGGTCGATAAGGAGGATTTTTTTTAGCCATCCATCTTCCAATAAAATAGGCACCAAGGCCACCAGCGATAGATGGAATATTTTTTGACCCAAATACCGCCTCTTTATTGATAATAGAATTGGTGATGTTTAAGCCACTATATAAAATCCCCCCAATTTTTAAAAACGAACCGTTTGCGAACACACTTTGGTATTGACCTTTGTCTTTGGCAAAAGCGCGTATTTCGTTAATATGCAGTGTGAGTGCGCCCAACTTTAAAGTGTCTTGACCATATGTACCATAAGCGGTCATCACCGTTTGAAGCGCATATTGCTTCACCTGTATGGAGTCGTTTTTGACCCATTGAATTTGACCTGTAATCCATTGGCGATTGCTAAATTCAAATTCGATGTAGTTGTCTTTGGTAAACGATTTGATGGTGACGCCTTTATCTTTTAGAACGAGTACGTTTCCACCTTGCGCTTTAACGGTAGACGCTTTTGCCAACAGGCAAATACAAAAAAACAAAAAGGTTATATTTTTCACAATAGCAAATTACAATAAAGCCAACTAAAAAGAACCAAAAAACTTAAATGTTTGTGAAAGAGTGTCGACGAATCTGTTAATAGATCAATAGTGCGCTATATAAAAGTGCAGCGCTAAAGATTAAAATGATGATCCCCGAAACACGATTGATCCAAAGCAGATTTTTTTCGGTTAACCTCGGTCTTAATTTCCCTGCTAAAAAAACTTTCAACAAATCGGACAACAAGACAAATCCAAGGCAGGTGCCAAACACAACTAGTTTGTACTGGAGCGGATTGGTGGTATCATCTGCACTAGTATTAATGGCTGCAGTCCAAGCAAACCAAAATAAAAACACACTTGGGTTAAGGGTGTTCATTAAGAAACCAGAAAAATAAGAGGCAACTAGGTCTTTGATACGTATTTGTTTTGGCACTCCGTCCACGCCCATATTTTCTAGTTTTAATTTTTTAAAGAACAAAGTATACAAACCCATTAATAGTAAGAATCCAGCACCCGCTAAGGCAATGGTTGACTTGTGGTTCAATACCAAGTTAAATAAAGAAGTAAACACATTGCAAATAAAAAGTAAAAGTAGATCACTGCTTGAAACTCCTGCTACGAAAGCATATCCAGAGCGTTTACCATTGGTAAGGCTTTGTTTGATAATTGCGAAAATGACAGGCCCAATGGAAATGCTTAAAATCAATCCCAATAACAAACCCTTTAAAAGTGGCGCAGCTAACATTCGGTTTGATTTTTAATAAATGCCTTCCAATCGGTTAGCATCTCTCCTTTTAAGACTCTTGGAAATTTGTGTTGACCCCCAATTTTCCCCTTGCTTTCCATGAATCCCATAAAACAGCTTTCTTTAAGTACCGAGACCTGAATGGCTTTAAGTGCACTTTTTCTTTCGATTGCATAATCGTCATTTAGCTGAGTTAGTTTTTCATCTATTTTTTCTGCTAATAAAACGGCGTCAATCTTTTGATCACAAGCAACATACCAATGGTGTGCAAAGAAGTTGCCATGGGGCTCGCCCGTAACCGTGTATTCGGGTATAGACAGGTTCAATTCTTCACTTACCAATTGAATGGCCTTATTCATATTGTCTACACTTAAATGCTCGCCTACTAAGCTTAAAAAATGTTTGGTTCTTCCAGTGATAATGATTTCCGCATTGGCCTTGTCAACAAAGCGAACCGTGTCGCCAATCAAATAGCGCCAAGCACCCGCAGGTGTACTAATTAAAATGGCATAATCTTTTGCCTCTTCAACTTCGTGAATCATTAGGGCTTCAGGCTGGTCCACCATTTCTCCATGCTCATCAAAATTCTTTTCATCAAAAGGAACGAATTCAAAAAAGATATGTTGATTATAAGATAAACGCATGCCCACCGCATTTTGTTTGTCCTGCCAAGCCAAGAAACCTTCGCTTGCTAAATAAGTTTCTATATATTCTATGGGCCTTCCCAATAATTTTTCAAATCCGTGTTTATAGGGCTCAAAGCTTACGCCACCATGAACGAATAAGGTGAGGTTGGGCCAGATCTCATGAATATTATTAAGTTGATAGCGTTCTATCACCATTTCCAGACACATTTGGATCCAAGCGGGCACACCAATAATAAAACTGATATCCCATTCTGGCGCCTTCTCAACAATTTCTTTTAATTTTTTATTCCAATCGCGTTCTTTGGCTATTTTTTTACCGGGTTTGTAAAATGGTTGAAACCAAAAGGGTGCTTTCTTGGCCGTAATCCCACTTAAGTCACCAGCATAATAACCTGCACCTTTTTGTAAATCTGTACTACCGCCCAAGGTGAGCCATCCACGACCCAATGCAGATAAGGGTACATCCCGATATTTAAACAAGCTAATCAACTGCTTGATCATGATAATTTTATTACCCCTCAACAAGTCGTTTGTAACAGGGATATATTTACTAGCAGCTTCGCTAGTCCCACTACTCAACGCAAAATAATTGATTTTACCAGGCCAACAGATGTCGGTCTGTCCTTCTAGTGTTAGATGCCACCACTCTTGATAGATCTTGTTGTAATTGTAACTAGGCACTATTTCTTGGAATCTTTTTCCAATATGTCTGCTGGTTAAAATTTCGTCGAATTTATTTTTTTGACCGAAAGCGGTGTATTGTGCACGTTTTAATAACTTTTTGAGCACGCGCAACTGAGCGCTTCTTGGACTTCTTGGTGGAATTCCAAGTGCCTTACTAAGGCTCTTAGGTAAATTAATCTCAAAAATCGGCATCTACAGAATCAGGTTTTACTTTTACAGATTAGTTACAAAAATACGAATGTTATTCGAGCAAACGAGCCTACTTTTGTACTATGATTAAAAACACTTTAATTCAGGCTGTAGAGGTTGGTGCAAAAGAGCTAATTCGTTTTTTTAATGGCAGTTTTACTGTGTCTAGCAAGGCAACTATAAATGACTTAGTCACCGAGGCAGACCATGCATCAGAAAAGGCAATCATTGAATTGATACAAGCACAGTTTCCGGATCATTTTATATTAAGCGAAGAAACGGGTGAAATGGCCTCAGCATCAGATACAAAGTGGATCATTGACCCGATTGATGGTACGATTAATTTTGCCAATGGCATTCCCATTTGTTGTGTAAGTATTGGAGTTGAATATAAGGGGGAAATGATACTGGGTTCGGTATACAATCCGTTTATGAATGAATTGTATTTTGCCGAAAAAGGAAAAGGCGCCACATTAAATGGAAGGCCCATGCGCGTAAGTAAAAAAGAATCACTTTTACAAAGCTGTTTGGTGACAGGCTTTCCCTATCAATATTTAGATACAGCTAACGGGCCTTTACAAGTTTTTGAAAAGTTGGTCCGCAAGGCTATACCCGTTCGTCGACTTGGTAGCGCAGCATTAGATTTGTGTTGGACAGCTGCTGGAAGATTTGATGGATTCTACGAACACAAACTTCAGGCATGGGATAGTGCTGCTGGATATTTAATGGTGGAGGAAGCCGGAGGAAAGGTAACTGACTTAAACGGAAATAGATATAACCCATACCAGCCGGGCATTATAGCGACCAATGGTTTTATTCACGACCAATTACAATCGGTGGTCAATGGAGGTGAGCTATAAAGTATGCAAAATAATTTAAGGAGATAATAAAAAGTAACAGCAATAATTTATGTCAACAGAAAGAACAGAGATAGAAAAATTAGGTGAGTTTGGATTGATAGATCGATTAACACAGAACTTCGAAACATACAATGCATCCACCATATTATCAATAGGTGATGATGCCGCGGTGATAGATCATTTTGGAAAACAAACTGTCATCACAACAGATCTTTTGGTAGAAGGTGTGCACTTTGATTTAATGTATACACCATTAAAGCATCTTGGATATAAATCGGTAGTAGTGAACCTGAGCGATATTTATGCAATGAACGCGCAACCTACACAAATCACGATGAGCTTGGCTTTCAGCAATCGCTTTAGCCTAGAAGCGCTAGAAGAATTTTACGAAGGCGTAGCCATTGCATGTGATAAATATGGCGTGGATTTGATAGGTGGAGATACATCCACTTCACAAAAAGGACTCATCATTTCTGTAACTGCCATTGGCGAAGTCGCACCAGATCAATATATCAAAAGAAGTACAGCGGAGTCGGGTGATTTAATTTGTGTGTCAGGAGATTTAGGCGCGGCATTTTTAGGATTAACCTTAATGGAGCGCGAAAAACAAATCTTTTTAGAAAACCCACAGATACAACCGAACTTAGAAAACGAAGATTATATCGTAGGAAGATTGTTAAGGCCCGAAGCAAGAAAAGACATTATTGAGTTGCTAGAAAAACTAGAAATAAAACCAACCTCTATGATGGACATCAGTGATGGATTGAGTTCTGACGTGTTACACTTATGTAAGCAGTCCGAATTAGGATGTAGAATTTATGAAGAAAAAATTCCTATTAACGAGGCAAGCAAAGCAGCTGCCTTCAAGTTTGGATTAGATGCCACTGTATGCGCCCTGAATGGTGGAGAAGACTATGAACTACTCTTTACCATGAAGCAAGCAGATTACGATAAAATGACGATGCAAGAAGAAATTAGTGTGATTGGATATATGTGTGATGCTTCAGAAGGAAAAAAATTAATTACAAAAGGAAACAATCTGTTTGATATTACTGCACAAGGTTGGAATGCTTTTGCAAAAGAAGCTTAATAATAAATCTCCTTATTGATCAACGCCAATTCTGCAGATAATAAAAGTAGGTTGGCGTTTTTGTTGA